>JBKICO010000032.1:0-2761 GCA_046567065.1 Acidobacteriota bacterium | reverse complement strand
GTCCCGAGCGAGCCTCCCGCCCGGGGCGCGGCGCACAGCGCGGCCCCGCGGGCAACGGGCGGGGCAGCCGCACGCCCTCCCCCTGGTGCGGCATCCGGGCGGGCATGCGGGTTTATCTTTTTTTTATTCCCATCTCACTGGATTCGTACTGGAATATCCGCTCTTCTTGCGGCAAGGTGGCATCTTGAGCATGATTCCGCCATTCGTGAGGAGGGTGCGGGCATGGACCACACAACCACAACGGAATCCGCGCAGGCGGGACGGGGCAGGCCGGGCCGGGTGGCCGCGCTCATCCTGGCCGCAGGGTTCTCCACCCGCATGGACGGCTTCAAGCCGCTGCTGCCCCTGGGGGGCGTGAGCGTGCTGCGCCGCTGCGCGGGTCTGTTCTTCCATGCCGGGGTGGAGCGCATCATGGTGGTGGCCGGGCACCGCGCGGACGACGTGCTGGCCGAGGCCACGCGTTTTGGCATCGAGGGCGTGCGCAACCCCAACCCTGAGCAGGGCATGTTCAGCTCCGTGCAGGCCGGGGTGGCGGCCCTGCCCGAAGACACCGAGGCTTTCTTCCTGCTCCCGGTGGATATCCCCCTGGTGCGCGTCTCCACCGTGAAGACGCTGCTCTCCCGCTGGCGGCCCGACGGCCCCGGGGTGCTCCATCCAGCCGTCAACGGCAGGCGCGGGCACCCGCCGCTGATCTCCATGGGCCACGCCCAGCGCATCCTGAACTGGCGCAAAGGCGGCGGCCTGCGCGCCGTCCTCGACGGGCTGCCCGGCGTGGACGTGCCCGTGCCCGACATCAATATACTTAGCGACATGGACACCGGTGACGACTACAAGGCCGCCCAGATCAGGCTGCGGCGCTCCGGCATCGCCACCCCGGAGGAGGCCGCAGCCCTGCTGGACATCCTGGGCATTGGCGAGCGCGGCAGGGTCCACGGGGAGGCCGTGGCCAAGGTGGCCCTGTGCTTCGCCAAGGCCCTCAATGCCGCCGGGCGCGCCCTGGACCCGGAGCTCGTGCGCACCGCCGCCCTGCTGCACGACGTGGCCAAGGGCCAGCCCGACCACGAGCGCGAGGGCGGGGTCCTGCTGCGGGGCTACGGGTTCAACGACACGGCGGCCATCGTGGCGGCGCACCGCGACGTTTCCCTGCCCGAGGGCGAACTGCTGGGCGAGCGGGAGGTGGTCTACCTGGCAGACAAGCACGTGCGCGGCGGGAGCCTGATCCCTATGGAGGCCCGCTTCCAGGAGAAGCTGGACCTCCACGCCGGGGACGAGGCCGCCGTGGCCGCGATCACCCGCCGCCTGAACAACGCCCGCCGCGTGCTGGCCGCCCTGGAGAACGAAACCGGGCGCGGCGTGGACAAAATACTGGCTGAATGCGGGGTGGGCGCGTAAACCCCGGCGTCCCGACGCGCCTGCCGCGCGGCGCTGGCCGGACCGGGCGGGGGCGCCGCACCCCGAGACCCTGAACCGGAGCGCGCCGGGATAGCCCCGCTTCCCGGTTGCCTGCCCGGCCCCGCTTGGCTACATCTTGCGCATGCGGATTCTGTGCATCGACGGCCACTTCTTCCTGCGGGCCTTCCGCGACCTTGGGCACGAGGTGCTGGGCGTCGGCCCATCCTGCCTCATGGACGTGCCCGTTGATCGCGTGCTCTCCCTCAAGGACCTCCACGACATCCTGGACGCCCGGGGCTTCACGCCCGACGCCGTGCTCTGGGCCGACACCTGCAAGCCGCCCCTGGTGGCCGGGCTGGAGACCCTGCCCTGGCCCACCATGGCCTACTCCATCGACCAGTACCTCAACCCCTGGCACCAGTCCTATTCGGCCGGGTTCGACGCCGTGTTCGTGGCCCAGAAGGACTACCTGCCCATGTTCCAGGCGGAGCACCCCCGCCCGGCCATATGGCTGCCGCTGTTCTGCGATCCCTCCGTGCTCCGAGGAGGGCTGGCGGGCCTTGAGCCCGTCGGGCGCGACATCCCCGTGGCCTTCGTGGGCACGCCCGACCCCGGGGCCAACCCGGCGCGCAAACCCTTTCTGGAAGCCTTCGAGCGCCTGGCCCCGCTGGCCAAGGTCTGCGGGGACTACGCCCCGGTGTTCGCGCGGAGCAGGCTGGCGTTGAACCAGTCCGCCGCCGGGGAGCTCAACTTCCGCGTGTTCGAGGCCATGTGCTGCGGCGCGGCCCTGCTCACCGAGGATATCGGCAACGGCCTGCGGGAGCTGTTCACCCCGGGGGAAGATCTGCTGCTCTATCCGCGCGGGGACGCCGCCGCTGCGGCCAGAATCGCGCTGGCCGCTCTTGATGGGGAGGCTTTGGTGGAGGTGGCCCGTTCGGGGCGGGAGAAGGCGCTGCGCAGGCACACGGTGCAGGCGAGGGCCAAGACCATCCTGGCCTGGGCCACGCGGCTGGCCGCACAAGGAGCACCGGCGCGCAGGCTGCGCGACATCGCATCCGTGCGGGCTCGCATGGCCAACGCTTACGCCATCCTGGCCCTGGACGAGCACCTGCCGCTCACCCCGGAGCACCGGCGCTTCTACCTGGAACTGGCCGGGAGCAACCTGGGCTGAACCCGGCTGGCCGCGCAAGGAGCCCCGGCTCGCGGCGTCAGGCACTCCAACTGCAATGGCCGGACGCGGGGTTCCGCATCCGGCCATATCCGCTTTTCAATGCGGCACGCCGCCCGGGCGGCGCGCATCAGGTTCAATACTCGCCGTCGAGGCTCTGCACATCCCTATAATGTACCGGCCGTTTCATCTCCTGAATGG
>JBKICO010000031.1:0-4556 GCA_046567065.1 Acidobacteriota bacterium | reverse complement strand
GGTCCAGCAGCGTGAGGTGGAGGGCCAGGGCCGCCTCGCGTCCTGTGGCGGCGGCGCGCTCCAGCAGCGGGGCCAGCCGGAGCACCTCCCGGGCGCGGTGCAGGGGCAGGTGGCAGGCCAGCGCGCGCTCCCTGGCCAGGCGGCCCATGCGCTCGGCCTCATGCGGATGGGCCAGCCAGTGGCGCACCTTGTCCTCCAGCTCCAGCACCTCGGCGTAGGTGTCCACCTCGCGGCCCGGCTCGAATACCTCCTCCAGGCCCGCCGTGCGCGGGGTGAGCACCAGGCTGCCGTGGGAGGCGGCCTCGAAGAGCCTGAAGTTGATCTCCCCGGCGATGGCCTCGTTGGGCACGATGCGCGTATCCTCGAAGAGGGCCAGCATGTCCTCGTAGGGCAGGCTCTCCTCAAGTCGGGCCGCGAACTCATCCCGCAGAAAGTCCGCGAACTGGCGGCGCAGGGGGCGGCTTTGGCCGATGCGCCCGCAGAAAGACACGCCGTGCCTTCTGTCGCCGAAGGGCTTGCAGGGGGCTTGGCTGCCGAACCAGGGCAGGGGGAACACCCGGGGCAGGCCCAGGGCCTCGAGCCGGGGGACCCAGGCGGGCTGGGTTGTGGCCACGGCGTCGAAGAGCCTGCCGTAGTGGGCGTGCCAGAAGGCGTTGAGGTGCGTATCCACGGACCAGAACACCTTGGGGCAGTCCAGATGCTCCAGCCCGGCCAGGATCACGCGGGGGCCGAGCACCTCTGTCTGCACCAGCAGCTCCGGCCTGAAGCCGTGGGGCTCCAGCAGGGCGCGCACGTCCACCACGCCCGGCGCTGGCACGAGGTCGAGCACCTCGTGGCCCAGGGAGAGCAGCGTGGCCCCCAACTGGCCGTTGATCAGGCAGATGCGCATGCGTTGAACCCGCTTGGTGGTGTGGCCTTGCGCAGGGCTTATCGGCCGCGTGGCCTGCGGCTTTAGGAGCCCGCGCGCCCGCCCAGGTTGGACGGGCCGCGCGGGAAAATCAAGTGCTTCGGCGGCTAGGCGCGCTCGCCGGTCATCAGGAAGATGGTGAAGGTCCGCTCCGCGCCGCTGTCGGTCTTCTTGGCCAGGCGGTGGGCTTCCCGGAAGGCGATGGACGTGAACCCGGCCTGTTCGAACACGGCTTTGAGGGCCTCGCGCTCGAACCCAGGGTGATGGGCGTGCATGGCCGAGCCGTGGAACTCCCCTCCGTCCAGGTCCAGGTCCGCGAAGGCGATGCGCCCGCCGGGCTTGAGCAGGGCGTGGAAAGTCCGGGCCGCTTCCGCCACGCCGGCCACGTGGTGCAGCACCATGGAGCCGGTGATTATGTCGAAGGCGGGCAGGGCGTCCGTGGGCTGGCCGACGCTCCAGCGCAGGGGGGTTACATTGGCCGCGCCGGTGGCCGCAATCTTGGCGCGCAGCACCGAGAGCATGCCCTCGGATTCGTCGGCCGCCGTCACGCTGCCCACGTGGGGGGCCAGGGCCAGGCTGACCAGCCCGGTGCCCGCGCCGTAGTCCAGCAGGGCCAGGGTGCGATCCAGGGGCAGGGCCTGGATCATGGCCCGGGCTATGGCGGCGGCCACGGCGGCCTTGCGCGGGTCCTCGTCCCAGGTGGCGGCTTTGGCGTCGAAATCCGAGGGCATGATGCGCTCCGTGAAGGCTAGTGGTTGTGGCACTCGTGGCCGTGGGCCATGCACAGCTCCTGGCGGTCCTGGAGCTTGCCGTCCACCCAGGCGGCCACGGCCTCGCGCACGGGGCCGCTGGCGCCGCGCACCACGGCGATGCCGCTCTGGCGCAGCTTCATCACCGCGCCCTCGCCCATGTTGCCCGCGATGAGCTGCTTGACGCCCATGGACGAGAGGGTGCCCACCAGGTTCGACTTGCAGCCGCACTGCGGGGGCGGGGTGAAGCGCTCCTCGGCGGTGATGGCCCCGGTGTCGTCCAGGGTGATGATGGTGAAGGATTCGCAGTGGCCGAAGTGTTCGTCCACCATGCCCCCGCGGGTGGGGATCGCGACGATCTGCATGGATTGCCTCCGTTGCAATGTTTGGGTGAATGTCACTGGTGCCCGTCCTCCTGCTGCTTGGCGCAACAGCCCTGGGCCTTGCGCGCCGCGCAGCGCGGACAGCGCGCCGCCCGGCAGCCAGCTTCGGGCTCCGGCCCGGCGATGCGCAGGGTCAGGCCGCGCACCAGGGCCTCGGCCACCTTGGAGCGGCCCGAGGCCACGATGCGCCCGAAGGTCTGGCGGGAGACGCCCATCCTGGCGGCGGCCTCCTCCTGGTAGAGCCCTTCGTGGTCCGCCAGGCGGATCGCCTCGAACTCGTCCGGGGTGAGCAGGGGGCCGTCGTCGGCTGCGGTCTCGTCCACGGGGCCGAAGGCGGCGCAGGCGGACCTCCCTGAGATTCTGCGGCAGCAGCGTGGGCGCGGCATGTGTACTCCTTGAAGGCGTATTATGGGCATATGCCCATAATAGTCAAGGGCCGGCGAGCATGAACCTTTTGTCACACTTCTTTCAGGAATTCGTACCCTATTCCCCGGCGTCAAGCTTCGTGCTAGAGGGGGTCCGTGTCCGGAAAAGGAGGCTGCATGAAGTCTTTTCTGGCGGCATGTCTTGTACTTGGCCTGGCGGGCGCAGCCTGCGCCCAGGGCGGCGATGCGATCATCAGCGGTGCGGCTTCGGCGCACGGCTACAGGCTCTACGGCAACGACGGCTCCTACCGTGGCCGCATCGAATCCGGCAAAATCTACGGCGCGGACGGAAGCTACCGTGGCCGCATCGAATCCGGCAGGATCTACGGCGGCGATGGCACCCGGCAGGACAGCCTGCGCCTGGGAGACCGTGGCCCCGGCCAGTCCGGCCCGGCGGGCCAGCAGCAAGGGCGGATCACCCCGGCCATGGGCCGCTAACAGCCCGGCGCGCATCCCCTTGGGCCGCCGTCGGCCCCGCATTGTACTCCGTTCCCCGCCAGGCCCCTAGTCTTCCCGCCGGTACGCTCGCGGGCGGCATGCCCCCCCAGGGCCTGTCCAGGCCGGAACCAGACCCAAGGCCCTCCTGCTGCCGGGGTCCGCACCCAGCTTACCCCACGACTCCTGCCTTTTTTCCCCGTTGCGGTTCAGCCCTCTTCGCCAGCGTGCGGGCGCGCCATGGCGTAGGCGTCCACCAGCCGGTCGAACTCCTCGCCGCTCACGAAACCCAACTCCAGGGCCGCATCCCGCAGGGTCGCGCCGTGCGTGTGCGCGTGGTGGGCCACCTTCGCGGCCTTGTCGTAGCCGATGACCGGCGAGAGCGCGGTGACCAGCATGAGCGAATCCTTGAGGAAGGCGTCGATCCTGGCCTTGTTGGGCTCGAGCCCGTCCACGCAATAGCGGGCGAAATTGAGGCAGCAATCCGCGAGGACCGTGATGCTCTGCATCACGTTGTGGATCATCAGCGGCTTGTAGAGGTTGATCTCCAGGATGCCGCCCGCCCCGGCGGCGGCCACGGCCGCGTCGTAGCCCATGCATTGCAGCGCGGCCATGGTCACGGCCTCGCACTGCGTGGGGTTGACCTTGCCCGGCATGATGGACGAGCCGGGCTCGTTGGCGGGAAGGATGATCTCGAAAAGGCCCGCGCGCGGCCCGCTGCCCAGCAGGCGCACGTCCCCCGCGATCTTGCACAGCGACACCGCCAGGGTGCGTATGGCCCCGCTGGCCATCACCAGGGCGTCGTGGGCGCCCATGGCCGCAAACAGGTTCGGGGCCACGCTGAAGGGGTGGCCCGTGAGGGCCGCGATCTCCGCCACCGCAAGGCGCGCGTAGCCCGGCGGGGTGTTGAGCCCGGTGCCCACGGCAGAGCCCCCCAGGGCCAGGCGGCCAAGCCCCGGCAGCACGGAGCGCAGGCGCTCCGAGGCCTCGGCGAGCATGGCCGAGTAGCCCGAGAACTCCTGCCCCAGGGTCATGGGCACGGCGTCCTGCAGGTGGGTGCGCCCGATCTTCACGATGTCCCCCCATTGGGCGGCCTTTGCCGCCAGCGAGGCCCGCAGGCGTTCCACGGCGGGCAGCAGCACGCGCTCCAGGCCCAGGGCCGCCGCCATGTACATGGCGGCCGGGAAGGCGTCGTTGGTGGAGTGGGACATGTTCACGTGGTCGTTGGGGTGCACGGGCCGCTTCGATCCAAGCGGCTCGCCCGCAAGCTCCGAGCAGCGGTTGGCGATCACCTCGTTGACGTTCATGTTTGTCTGGGTGCCGCTGCCGGTCTGGTAGATGCGCAGGGGGAAGTGCTCGTCGAACATCCCGTCGGCCACCTCTTTCGCGGCCCGCTCGATGAGCGCGGCGCGCTCGGCGTCCAGCCTGCCCAGGCCCCGGTTGGCCCGGGCCGAGGCCAGCTTGACCAGGGCCAGGGCGTGGATCACCTCCAGGGGCATGCGCTCCTGCCCGATGCTGAAGTGCTCCAGGGAGCGCTGCGTCTGCGCGCCCCAGTAGCGGCCTGAGGGCACTTCCACGCTGCCCATGCTGTCGGATTCGGTGCGCATCGCTGCCATACGGTCAGCCTCCGTGGCGGGGTTTCGGTCCATCATCGCCT
>JBKICO010000030.1:3117-5036 GCA_046567065.1 Acidobacteriota bacterium | reverse complement strand
TCGGCCCCTACCTGCCGCCGGACGAAAAATCCCTGGAGGGCGACTACCGCAAGGCGCTCAGCCTGCACGGGGTGGCGTTCTCCAACCTGCGGACCATCACCAACATGCCCCTGGGCCGCTACCTGGAGGAGTTGGAGAGCAAGGGGCAGGATAGGGACTATTGGGCCCTGCTGCGCGAGAAGTTCAACCCGGACACGCTTAGCGGGCTGATGTGCCGCAGCCAGGTGAACGTGGGTTGGGACGGGGCGCTGTATGATTGCGACTTCAACCAGGCCCTGGGGCTGCGGATCAACCACGGCGCGCCGGACCACATCGACGCCTTCGACAAGGAGGCCCTGGCCGGGCGCATGGTGGTCACGGGGCCGCATTGCCTGGGCTGCACCGCCGGGGCAGGGTCGAGTTGCAAGGGCGCGCTGGCGTAGGAATGTGCGTGATGGGCGCACCTGACAGGTGCGCCCCTAAGCGGACTGGGCCGCCGGGACTTCGGAAGGCAAGACCGTGGGTTGTGCCAGGCTTGCCGCTTGCGCGGGCTTGTGCCCATACAGCCGGTCGATTGCGGGGGATACATCCGTGGGTTGTACCACGCCAGCCGCCTGCGCGGCCCGGCCTCGGGCTGTCCAAGCTGCCGGGCCTGCGGCCCTCTGGCGCAAGCGCCAGCGCAAGACAGCCCGGTCCTGGCCGCGCAGGCGGCTGGCGCGCAATATTTCTCGTCTGGGCTACATGGCACGGCTTGAAATGCCTTACCTTCGACACCATCAATATGGAAATTCAGTTGGTTATCCACATCACAATGTAACACCCTGTAGGATTTTACAGCGCTCGTCCCTTGATACACCCTGGGCGACAGAATGCTTCAACCTTATTGCTCACGACGGCTTCATCTGATACAGATCACAGCAGCTTAATATCCACGCTCGACAACGAACTTCTACCTATACGTAGAACATACCAATGAGAACAACACGGACGATCTTCATTTTGTTATCGATTGTTGCGACATGTCTGCTTGCATCAATTGCAAACACTGCAGAGTTAGACGGTGCTACTTACACAAAGATATCTAAGGCAGTGATCGCAACAATAATGGGCAAAAAACATTCCATTATCAATGCAACTAATTACAAAGAAAATGGAATTTACTTCGTTAGCTATCGGCGCCCGGACGACAGCACGTTATGGTCATACCTTGTAAAGTTTGACAAAGACAAAGCGATATGGGCAAGCGCTGGCTCTCCTGCAGAACCAAACACGATTGGACGCTGGCGAGACCACCCCGCAGATGGGATAATTACATTCTCTCTTCAGGGAAACCAACTAACAATCCGAGAACGCTTTCACGACGGGTCTTCCACAGAACAAACCTTCAATATGTCAGACCTATAAACACAGAACATCCCGTCAAGACCGCGCAGAACGAGCCTTTAGGCAACCTGAGCGAATCTAAACCGGACATCCCGCAGGAACGAAGTCTCTTTGAGTGACGGAGGCATCTTCTGATTTCTTCTCCCTCTTCTCCCCTGTGCATTCTCTTCATGCTGCGCGCCCCGCGCGTCGGGCAGGTGAAAACCCGCCTGGCCGCCCGCCTGGGCGACGAGGCCGCACTGGCCTTGTACCGCGCCTGCGTGGAGGACATGTTCGACGCCCTCGCGGGTTGCGGCGCGGATGTGATCGGTTGCGTGGACCCCGCTGACGGCCAGGAGGAGGTACACCTCTGGCTGCCTGCGCTCACCCGAGTGATCCCGCAGGAAGGGGCGGATTTGGGCCAGCGTTTACAGAACGCCTTCGCCTGGGCCTTCGCGCACGGCTATAGGTCAGCAGCGGCCCTCGGGTCGGACCTGCCAGGGCTCACGGCGCGAAGGGTGTCGCAACTCTACCGCCTGCTGCGCTCGGAACCGGCGCTCATTGGGCCGAGTCCTGAC
>JBKICO010000030.1:0-3107 GCA_046567065.1 Acidobacteriota bacterium | reverse complement strand
TGGACTGTGGGCTTCAAGGCTGCGAGCTACATGCCCGCCGTGTTCGAGAACATCCCCTGGAGCACGCCGCAGGTGTTCGAGGTCACCATGCGGGTGCTGGAGCCGCTGGAGCCTGCCCAACTGCCCATGCTGGCGGACCTGGACACCGTGGAGGACATGGAGGCCCTGCTGGAATCGCCGCCGGAGGGCGCGGGAAGGCGGACGCTGGCGGCGGCCGGTGAAACCTGCCGATTCCAGCGAAGGGGCTAGCATGTACAAAATATTTTTTCACTCTAGTGTGGCTGGTTGCGTATCTCCATATACGGCCAGCGCCAAATCAATATGCAGATCACCAAGCTTCCTAAATAAGTCATGCTTAAAAATATCGCCACTATCTCCAACTGTAAACCATCCAATAAAATACTCTGCCTTTCCTCCATCAACAAAAATTTTACGAAATACATCTCTGTGCTTCATCAATCTGTCTGTAAATCTAGCAAGTGTTTCATGCAACTCTTCTTCACCATGGCGTTTAACGTGGTAAGAACAATAATTCGTTTCATATACCCCTCCGAGCAGGATTCCGTCTGGCCTCCTTCGTGGCTCGCCCCTCCTGTGCTCCCCCTCAGCCTCAAGATCTAGTGCGTCGCTCACTTCGGAAGGGTCAACATTATTGCTAAAGATGCGCAATGAAACAGAGAAGTCAAATGGGTTCATATGATGTCCACCTATTACAAATACGATTCATATGATCCACGATTCTCCTCGTCACCGTTTGAATCGCCTGTGTGAGCGTTTCCATCCCGATCTATACCGACCCAGTCCTGCGGACCAGCTTGAAACCATTGATTAAATTTTTATGCGTCGTGTTTTGGCAGTTGCTCTTTTTCCATAGCAAGCTCAAGCATTCGCCATCGTTGACATGTCCATAGCTCTTCGCATGATGCTATCATCATAATGCACATCATCATATCGGCAGCCATTTTCAGGTGGATCTTCACTAAACCTTCCCTGCGGTCCAAATCTATCATTATCTGATGATCCATCTTCAAACAAAAGGCCCGGATGCTCACAGCATCCGGGCCTTATCCGTCTCAATTCCGGTTCTCCGCCGCCTAGGAGCGGTAATCCCCGTTGATCTTCACATAGTCGTAGCCCAGGTCCGAAGCCAGCAGCAGGTATTCGCCGTCCCCGGCGGCCAGGTCGATATCCACGGCCACCTCGGTGCGGCGCATGTGCGGGGCCAGCAGGGCGTCCAGGTCGCCCTCCACGGGCTGGCCCTCGGCGAAAACCGGGATGCCGCCGATGGCCACCGTCACCTTGTCCGGGTCGAAGTCCGCGCCGCTGCGGCCAACCGCCGCCACAATGCGGCCCCAGTTCGCGTCGCGGCCGAACATGGCGGTCTTGACCAGGGGCGAGTGCCCCACGGCGCGGGCGCAGGTCTCGGCCTGCATGTTGTCCTCCGCGCCGGTGACGTGCACGCGGATGATGCGCGTGCCGCCCTCGGCGTCCTCCACCACCATGTAGGCCAGGGCCTGGCAGACCTCGCGCAGGGCTTCCGAGAGCGCGGCAAGCTCGCCTTCGGTCTGCACGCGCACGCCCGAGGCCCCGTTGGCCATGGCCAGCACGCAGTCGTTGGTGGAGGTGTCGCCGTCCACGGTGACGGCGTTGAAGCTGGCGTCCACGGCGGCGGCCAGCAGCTCCTGCCAGCGTTCGTTGTCCACCTGGGCGTCGCAGACGATGAAGCAGAGCATGGTGGCCATGTTCGGGCAGATCATGCCCGCGCCCTTGGCCATGCCGAACAGGCGGACCTCGCCGCCGTCGTATTCCACGGAGCCCCAGGCCATCTTGGGGAAGGCGTCGGTGGTCATGATGGCCTTGGCCGCCTGGATGGGCGAGCACTGGCCCAACTTGCCCGCCAGGGCGGGAACCTGGGCGCGCCAGATGTCCATCTTGAGCTGCGGGCCGATGACGCCCGTGGAGGCCGGGAGGATGTCCTCCGGCTCCAGGCCCAGGCGCTCGGCCACCAGGGCCAGGGTCTCCTTGCAGTTGGCGATGCCCTGGGCCCCGGTGCAGGCGTTGGCCTGCCCGGCGTTGGCCAGGAAGGCGCGGATGGTCTCGCCGCTCTGCAGGTTCTGGCGGGCCACGGTGACGGGCGCGGCCTGGAACAGGTTCTTGGTGAACACGCCCGCACCGGCGGCAGGGCGGTCCGAAACGATGAGGGCCACGTCGTCGCGCCCCTGATAGCGGAAACCCGCGTCATGGGTGGCGAAGGTGTATCCCTTGGGAACTGGAACGGGCTTGGTCATGGTTCAGCCCTCGCCTCTGGCCTCGCGGACGACGTCCATGAGGTATTGGCCGTAAGAGTTCTTGAGCATGTCCTGGGCGAGGTGCTCCAGGTCGGCGTCGGTGATGTAGCCCATGCGGAAGGCGATCTCCTCCAGGCAGGAGACCTTGAGGCCCTGGCGGTCCTGGATGGCCTGCACGAACCCGGCTGCCTGATGCAGGGACTCGTGGGTGCCCGTATCCAGCCAGGCGAAGCCCCGGCCCAGGAATTCCACCTTGAGCTGTTTGCGCTTGAGGTATTCGTTGTTCACGTCCGTGATCTCGAGCTCTCCGCGCGGGGAGGGCTTGAGGTTGCGGGCGATCTCCACCACCTGGTTGTCGTAGAAGTACAGGCCGGTGACGGCGAACTTGCTCTTGGGCTGTTTCGGCTTCTCCTCGATGGAGATGACGTTGTGGGCCTCGTCGAACTCCACCACGCCGTAGCGCTCGGGGTCGCGCACCTTGTAGCCGAAGACCACGCCGCCGCTGTCCAGCTGGGCGCAGCGCTGCAGCACGCTGGCCATGCCCTGGCCGTAGAAGATGTTGTCGCCGAGCACCAGGCAGACCTTGTCCTTGCCGATGAAATCCTCGGCCAGCACGAAGGCCTGGGCCAGGCCCTCGGGCTTGGGCTGCACCTTGTAGTGGAAGTTGAGCCCCAGCCAGGAGCCGTCGCCGAGCATCTCCTCGAAGCGGGGCAGGTCGTGCGGGGTGGAGATGATCATGATGTCCCGGATGCCCGCCAGCATCAGCACCGACAGCGGGTAGTAGATCATGGGCTTGTCGTACACCGGCAGGAGCTGCTT
>JBKICO010000029.1:0-4125 GCA_046567065.1 Acidobacteriota bacterium | reverse complement strand
TCATCCCGTGGATCGGCGTGATGGCGTCGGCGAAGGCCGTCTCCGGCCCGGGGATGAAGCGGAAGGCCAGGAACAGCGCGGCGGACTTGGGGTTGCCCACCGGGCGGCAGGCCCCGCAGGCAAGCAGGGCCTTGATCTCGGAGGCGAAGGCGAAGCGGCCCTGGTCCCAGGTGTAATAGAGGGGCTTGATGCCGAAGCGGTCGCGCGCCCCGAAGAGCAGGTCGCGCCGGGCGTCGTACAGCACGAAGGCGAACATGCCCTCCAGGCGGGAGAGCATGCGCTCGCCGTGCGCCTCGTACATGCGCAGCAGCACCTCGGTGTCGGAGGAGGTGTCGAAGCTGTGGCCGGACTCCTCGAGCTCGCGGCGCAGTTGGCGGTAGTTGTAGATCTCCCCGTTGAAGACCAGGCTCACCGCGCCGTCGCGGCCGTGCATGGGCTGCGCGCCCCCGGCCAGGTCGATGATGGCCAGCCGGGCGTGGCCCAGGCCCACGGCGCCAGAGCGCCAGGCCCCGCGACCGTCCGGGCCGCGATGGGCGATGGACGCGAGCATGGCGTCGAGGTCGTAGCCGGGGTCAGCCCGGAAGCCGCAGATGCCGCACATGCGGAAGCGCCCGTTGCCTGGCGGTGGGCCTCGCGGCCCGGCCCCCTAGGCCCGGCTCTCCTGGCCCTGGACGTGCTTCTTGCGGGCGTAGCCCTTGAAGCCCAGCAGCGTCAGCGCCCCGCGCGCGAAGAGCATCAGCTCGGAGAGGCGGCGCACCCGCAGGACCTTGCGCAGGATGGACATGGGCCTGAAGTAGAAGCGCCGGTAGCACTGCTTGAGGAGCTCCGAGAGCTCCCTGCGGCTGAGGTGCTCCTCCCAGATGGGCTCCACGAAGTTGGGGATGGGGTTCAGGGCGTGCTTGCGCCAGATGTCCGGGTCGAAGAGCTTCTTCTCCACCGCCAGGTCGAACATGGGCGTGCCCTGGTAGACGATGCAGATGTTGAACTGGGCGAAGTCGGAGTCGATGGCCACGGCGTTGTCGATCAGCTTCACGATGTCTTCGCGGGTCCTGTGGTGGGGGAAGCCGATGATCCAGTTGGTGGAGGTCATGATGCCGACCTTGCGGCACAGGCGCATGGCCCGGAACACCTGCGCCACGCTGATCTTCTTGTTGATGGCCTTGAGGCCCTCGTCGCTGGCGTCCTCCACGCCGAAGAGAATCTGGCGGCAGCCCGCCTTCTTCACCAGGCGCAGCATGTCCTCGTCCACGGCGTCCACCCTGCCCCGGAAGGACCAGACCACGTCCTTCCAGTTCTTGGCCAGGATGGACTCCGCGATGGCCTTGACCCGCTTGGCCGAGGCGTTGAACAGGTCGTCGAAAAAGAAGAACTCGCGGATGCCCTGGGCGTGGTACAGCTCCATCTCCGCCAGGATGTTCTCAACGCTGCGGGAGCGGTAGGTGGAGTACGGCTTGCAGCAGAAGGTGCAGTGGAAGGGGCAGCCGCGCGAACTGCAGATGGTGCCCACGGGCAGGCCCGTGCCGATGGCGCTGAAATAGCGCTTGAAGTCCACCAGGTCGAAGGCCGGGAAGGGCAGCGTGTCGATGTCCTGCACGTAGCCGGGGGCGCCGGTGTTGACCACCTCCTGGCTTTTGCGCATCCAGACGCCGGGGATGAAGTCCAGCGGCTTGCCGTCCTCCAGGGCGTCCAGAAAGGCGGGGAAGGTCTCCTCGGCCTCGCCGGTGATGAGGTAGTCCACCTCGGGCTGGGCCATGGACTCCGCCGGGAAGAGCATGGTGTGCGGCCCGCCCCAGACGATGGTCGCATCGGGCAGCGCGGCGCGCAGGCTGCGGGTGAGCATCAGGGCGTCGTAGAGGTTGGGCGTGTAGACCGTGAGGCCTACCACGACCGGGGCGTAGTCCTTGGCGCGCTGCGCGGCCTGCTCGGGGGTGAGCCTGTCCAGGATGCAGTCGACGAGCTTGACCTCGTGGCGGCCCAGGGCGCGGATGGCCCCGGCCAAGTAGAGGATGCCCATGGGCGGGAACACGCCGATGTCGGTGGCTTCTATGTCCCAGTCGTCGGTGGTCTTGCCGACGTTGGCGTCGGGGACGTTCATGAGCAGTACGCGCATCACTTGATCTCTGTGTCTATGGTTTTGATGACTCTGGCCGGAACCCCGCCCACCACCGTGCCCGGGGCCACCTCGGAGTGGACCACCGCGCCGGCGGCCACCACCGCGTTGTCCCCGATGCGCGCCCCGCCCAGGATCATGGCTCCGGCCCCGATCCAGACGTTGGAGCCCACCGTGATGGGGGTGCCGGTGTAGGCCCGGCTGGTGGCCGGGATGTCGCAGCGTGAAAAATCGTGGTCGCCGGTGACCAGCACGGCCCCCGGCCCGATGAGCACGTCGTCGCCCAGGGTCAGGCCGCCCTGCCCCGAGGCCAGCACGGCGTTGACGCCCACCCAGCAGCGTTTGCCCGTGACGATGCCCTCGCCCTCGCGGGCGTTGGACACGTAGGCGCAGAGGTAGGCCCCGCGCATCACGCGCGTGCAGTCGCCCAGTGTTATCCCCGCACGGGAGCCGTGGATGCGGCAGAGCCTGTCAACGTAGACGCTGTGGCCGAAGCGCAGCGAATCCAGGTGCAGCAGCTCGGAGCCGCCCTCCATCACCGGGGCGCTGGAACCTTTGGGCAGCAGCGGCCGGTAGAGCAGTTGGCGCAGGGCCATGCCCGGCAGGCCCGGCACCCAGCCCGCGAGATACTGGGCCGCCTGCTCCACAGCGTAGCGCAGGGGCGTGCGGGCGCGGCTCTCGATGTACTTGGCCAGCCCCCCGGCGGAGGACTCGGCCATGTAGTTGCCCAGCACGTCCTGGCGGGAAGGGTCAGCGCCTCCGCGTAGGTCAGGCACGGGCTCCTCCGCTCCACTCCAGGCAGGCCGCCACCACGCGCTCGGCCTCCACCTGGTGCATGGCCGGGTGGCAGGGCAGGCTCACCACGCTGGCGGCGGCGGCCTCGGCCACGGGGCAGTCCACGGCCAGGGAGTTGGCCGCCAGGTAGGCGTGCCTGTTCAGGGCCAGGGGGTAGTGCACGCCGGTATCGATGCCCTTGGCCTTGAGGTGATCCCGGAAGCCCTGGCGGTCGGAGGGGCGCACCACGAACAGGTGCGCGGCGCGGCCGCGTACCATGGGTACCGGGTTCAGCGCTTCGAGGCGCTCGGCGTAATAGGTGGCGATGGCGTTCCTGGCGGCGTTGTCCTTGTCCAGAACGCGCAGGCGCTCGCAGAGCAGCGCGGCCTGCATCTCGTCCAGGCGGGAGTTGAAGCCGATCATCACGCACTCGCCCGAGGCGTCCTGCCCGTAGAAGCGCATGCGGCGCAACCGTTCGGCCATGTCGCCGTCCTCGGTGACCACCGCGCCGCCGTCGCCGTAGCAGCCCAGGTTCTTGGTGGGGTAGAAGCTGAAGGCCGCGGCCTTGCCGAACAGCCCGCAGGACACGCCGTTGATGGCGGAGCCGGTGGACTGGGCGCAGTCCTCCACGATTGTCAGGCCCAGATCCTTGGCGGCGCCCAAGATGGGGCCCATGGCGCAGGGCACGCCGTAGAGGTGCACCGGCAGCACGGCAGTGGCCCCCAGGGCCGCCGCACGGCGCAGGGAGTCGGGGTCCAGCGTGAGGGTCCTGGGCTCCACGTCGGCGAACACGGGCACGCACCCGGCCCGCAGCACGGCCACGGCGCTGGGCGGGGCCGTGAGCGCCGGGACCACCACCTTGTCGCCGGGCTTCACCCCGGCGGCCCACAGGGCCAGGGTGATGGCGTCGGTGCCGTTGGCCACGCCCACGCAGTGGCGTGCGCCCAGCCAGGCCGCGAACTCGCGCTCGAAGCGGGCCACATTGGGGCCGAGGATGATCTGCGTGCTGGTGAGCACGTCCGTGGCGGCCTTGGCCAACTGCGGGGCGATGGGCTCGGACACGGCGGCCATATCGAAGAAGGCCACCCTGCCCTCGCCCAGGGCGGGGCGGGCCGTACGGCCCACGGTCTTGTCGATGATGAACAGGGGGCGCTTGCGGGTCTGCTCCAGGTTGATCCAGAGGTAGCCGCCGATGGTGGCGAAGCCCACGAAGAGCAGCGTGATGACCGCGAGCTGCGAGA
>JBKICO010000028.1:0-3688 GCA_046567065.1 Acidobacteriota bacterium | reverse complement strand
CCGGGCGATGGCCGCGCGCTTCTGCATGCCGCCCGAGAGCTCCGAAGGCAGCTTGTGCTCCGCCCCGGAGAGCCCCACCTGGGCCAGTTTCACCCGGGCCACGGCCTCGCGGGCGGGCAGGGGCAGGCGGGTGAACTCCTCCAGGGGCAGGCAGACGTTCTCCATGAGCGTGAGCGAGCCGAACAGCGCCCCGGACTGGTAGGTCACGCCGAAGCTGCGCAGGATGCGCTTGCGCTCCCGCCCGCGGGCGGCCGTGATGTCGCGCCCTTCAATGAATACGTGCCCGCTCAGGGGCTCGTGGAGCCCTATCATGTGCTTGAGCAGGGTGCTCTTGCCGCAGCCCGACCCCCCGAGGATCACCGTCACCTGGCCGCGCGGGGCCTCGAAGCTCACATCACGCAGCACGGGCTCGCCGCCGTAACCGGCGTACAGGTTGGAGACGGCGACGGCGGGCGCTTCCATCACCAGCCCAGGGAGTAGAAGGTCACGGCGAACACGCCGTCGGCCACGGCCACGAGGATGATGCCCGCCACCACGGCGCTGGTGGTGGCGCTGCCCACCGAACTGGCCCCGCCCCTGGTGCGCAGCCCGCGCTGGCAGCCGATGGCGCAGACCAGCAGGCTGAACGCGCAGGATTTGAACAGCCCCCCCATCAGGTCGGAGAGGTGCACGGACATCTGCACCTGGTTCACGAATGCCGCCAGGGGGTAGCCCAGGGAGAGCATCACCAGCGCCCCGCCTATGAGCCCGGCCAGGTTGAAGAACATGGTCAGCAGCGGGGTGACGGCCATGGCCGCGCCCACCCGCGTGACCACCAGGAAGCGCACCGGGTCCAGCCCCATGGTCTTGAGGGCGCTGATCTCCTCGTTGACGTTCATGGTGCCGAGCTCGGCGGCGAAGGCCGAGCCGGAGCGCCCGGCCAGGATGATGGCCGTGACCAGGGGGCCGAGCTCCCGCAGCATGGAGAGCCCCAGCAGGTTGGCCACGAATATCTCCGCGCCGAAGCGCCGCAGCGGCATGGCGGACTGGAAGGCCATGATGAGGCCCATGAGGAAGCCGATGAGCACGATGATGGGCAGGGCGTTGGCCCCGGCGGTCTCGGCCACGTGGATCGCGTCGCGCCAGCGCACCCGGCGCGGGTTGGCTGCCGCGGCGGCGAAGGCCGCGCAGAACTCGCCCACGAAGGCCACGATGGAGGCCAGATCCTCAAGGAGCACGGCGGTCTTGCGGCCGACCTCCTCGGCGAGGCTCGCGTGCTTGAGCGGGGCGGGCGGCGGGGCCACGTCCGCCGGGGAGAACTGGTCGAACAGGATGCGGAAGCGCCGCTCCAGCCCGGTGAGGGTGAAAGATGCGCCGCGCAGCTCGGCTTGGCGGCGCAGCTCCAGCAGCAGGGCCAGGCCCGAGCCGTCGCAGAAGCTCACCCCGCCGGCCTCCACGCGCAGCAGAGCGCCAGGCCCGGCGGCCGCCCGCACCGCGTTGGACCAGAGCCGGGCCACGCCGGTGGCGTCCAGGCGGCCGGAAAGGCGCAGCTCGGCCCCGCCCGGGATGGCCGCGTGCGTCATGGTGGCGGAGAGGTTCTGGACTGGCATGGATGGGCTCGGTGGGTGGAAGCGGTATCGGGTGTTTGTACGCCAGGCCCCCGGGCCGGTCAATTGAGGAGTCCATGCCCCGGCCTAACGCAGGGACGAATAATGCTTGCCCCGGAGGGTGTTATTGTGCAGATATTGAAGGTAGTCCCTTCAACACTCTCTCAGGAGGAACCCGCATGAGAAGTAGATCCATCATCCTGTTGTTCGTACTCGCCGTATGCGTGTGCGCCGCTCCGGCGTTCGCCGCCCAGAAGAAAGGCACGATGTCCGAGCAGCAGCAGATGAGCTCGGATTACGCCAAGGCGGTGGAACTGGTGAACCACCGCCACTGGAAAGCGGGCATTGAAGCCATGACTGCAATCATCGACAACCCCAAGACCAGCAAGGACATTCTTCCCAACGCCTATGCGGACAGAGGGTCCTGCTACGCCAACACCAAGATGCCCGAAGAGGCCGTGAAGGATTTCGACAAGTCCCTGGAGTTGCGCCCGGACGTTGCGAACACGCTCTACAACCGCGCCCGCGCCCTGGCCATGCTCAACAAGCATGAAGCCGCCGTGAAGGACCTCACCCGCGCCATCGAGCTGTCCCAGCCGAGCATCATCCAGGCCGGGTACTATTACAACCGGGGAGTGAGCAACCTGGCCCTGGACAAGATGGCCGAAGCCAAGGCCGACTTCAAGGCCGCCAAGAAGCTCAACCCCAAGCTGAAGACCCCCATGAAGGCCAAGGATACCATGTAAGCTCTGCCTGACCCCCCACGATAATGGGGGAAGCCGCGTGGAAACGAGGCTCCCGGCCTGTCTGCCGGGAGCCTTTTTCATTGCCCGCACCCCGCCCCGCCTGAGCAGGCCCCGGCATTTTTTCCGGGGATATTTTCGCTTCAACCTCGAAAAGACACATCCGCGCAGTTTGGAGCCCTGTCCGGCGGCTTTCGCCGGGGCCGGGGCGGGGTCCGCATTCAACCTGCCGCGAATGCGGAAGGTTCCTGGAAACGGGGGCGGGCCGGGCATGGTTCCATCCATCAACCAGTGGAGGGCTCCCCTCAATGTTTGGAGGGAAATGGGCGGGAGAATCGCGCGATTCTTTGCGCGATAGCAGTGATTGGCATGTGATTCCTGCGCGTTGAATGTTTCCAGAAGCGCTTGGCATGGTGGGTGCTTGATGCCGCCCGTCACCCGGCGGCGGGAGATTGGGCGCGGCGGTGGAACAACCGCTGACCCTCGATCCCGGAAGGACCGCCGGTGACAGATTTCATGCATATGCCTCTGGAGGTTTCTAATGCTGGCATCCCCCGCCCCCCGTATCCTGAAGTTCTTCCGTAAAGCCCTTCTTCCCGCCACGATGATGCTCGCGGTGCTGCTGAGCGGCACCCCCGCCCTGGCGACGACCATCAGCTACTCCTACGACAAGGCCACCCACATGGCCAAGGTCGTCTACGAAAATGGGCTCAGCCGAAGCATGGTGTTCGATGATGAGGGCAATATCGTCAGTTCCACCACCCTGACGCAGGGCGTGCTGCTCCACGGCGTGCTGGCCCTCCTGCTGCCCGGCCAAAGCCAGGCCGGCAGCCCCCAGGAGCAGGGCTTGCAGTCTTCCCTTCTGCAGTAGATATCTCCAGAAAGATTCTGAACGGATCACAGGCGACGAGGCCTCAGCGACCGCGCCGCTGCCGCCGGAACATCCGGCCGCAGCGGCGTGTTTGCGTTCGCGGTTCAGGGTCTGCTCCGCGGGAGCGTCCGGAACGCGGGGCCTCAGCTGGGGGGCTGCTTGCGGCAGGTGACGTAGAAGTTGGTCTTGCAGCCGCTCAGGTTGTGCAGGGCATAGACGCCGTCCAGGAAGAGCCTTGCCGCAAGGCTCGAAGTGGCCTTCCTGGAGTCGTAGTTCTCCTGCACGAGGGCCTCGATGGCGAACCCGGACTGTTCGAGGTAGCGTTTGATCGTCGGCTTGTTGAAATAATACAGGTGGTAGGGAGGATGGAGCTTGGCCAGCGGGCCGATCAGTCCCACCTTGTGCAGCAGCGCGCCCACGCGGTCCAGAAGGTTGTCCGTGCTGATGGTGCTCAGGAACAGCAGGCCGTCAGGGGCCAGCACCCGCCA
>JBKICO010000027.1:0-7265 GCA_046567065.1 Acidobacteriota bacterium | reverse complement strand
CAGTTTGACCGGGGGAGCACAAGCCAATCTTGACACGGAGGTGGAGCAGGCCTAAAGAGAAAAACCCATTTGCCGGGATGGCGGAATTGGTAGACGCAGCGGACTCAAAATCCGCCGGTCGCAAGGCCTTGGGGGTTCGAGTCCCCCTCCCGGTACCAGAATCATGCTGGCCTGCGCTTCATCCGGCGCGGGCCTTTTTCTTTTCGGAAGGGTTCCTGATAGCCTGAAAGGTTGTCCAAGACAGTGAGATGAAACAGTCCGATAAGGATCACGCACTGTATAAGAGACAGTTGTAGTCCGGTATCATTCGGAGGGATTGCTAATCGGCCGGGCCTCGGTCCGTCTGCCTGGTTATCTCGGATGATCGGAATTGATCAGGAGCATCTGTTGCCGAGGCCCTATGCCGCCTCGGCTTGCTTTTTGTTTGAAATGCAGTCATTTGTTGCTTGCGATTGACGAATTGCAGCGATGGTCGGCTGGCAACCCTCAACTGAGTCAATAGGGCGTATCAATTACGCCTTGGCTTTATGTGGAGGGCGTATGACTCTGGCAGAGCGATGGAGGACGTGGCGGTCATCCGTGCGCTATCGCTTGTTGTTGATAGTGATAGCCAGCGTTTTGCCCATGACCTTGGCGGCATGCCTCATTGTCTATTCAAGCTACTCGCAAAGGCGGGAGGATATCGTCAGCAGAATGCTGTGGACCACGCACGGCTACTCCAAGATCATGAACCAGGAGCTACGCGACATCCAGGCCACCCTGCAAATCCTCGCCGATTCCCCGGCCCTCGCATCCGGGGACTTCTCGATGCTTCGCGACAATACCCTGATGGCGCTCGCCAAACGCCCCGAAGCCGATATCATCCTGGCTGACGAGTCGGGGCAGCAGGTGTTCAATTCCTATCTGCCGCCCGGCGCCCCTTTGCCGAAGCGGAACGTCCCCGACAGGGTGCGGCGCGTGTTCGAAACCGGCGAGAAGAGCGTCAGCGGCGTCTACAAGGGCGCAGTCACAGGGCGGTACCTGATAGGGGTCGATGTCCCCGTGATGCGCGACGGCCGCGTGGTCTACGACCTTGCCATGACCATTCCCGTTGACCGGCTCATGGAAGCGTTGTCTCTTCCTTCACTGCCTGCAGAGTGGACGGCGACGATACTCGACAACGAGGACGTCATCCTCATGCGGACCGCCGACCAGGAGCGGTTCATGGGCCAAAAGCCGAATATGCCCGAGGTGATGCGGCGCATCAAGGACTCCCGCGAGGGCGTGTTGGAAACGGTAGGGCTGGCAGGGGTGCCAGTGCTTGCCGGCTACAGCCATTCGGCCGAATCGGGTTGGACCATGGTCATCAGCGTGCCGAAGGCATTCGTCGAGCGGAACTTGTGGCTGTGGCTGTACCTGAGCGTGGGGGGCACGTTGTTTCTCGGCAACATCGGCCTGGCGCTCGCCTTGAGCATGGGGCACAGCCTGAGCGAATCCCTCGGCGAGCTGGCTTCGGCCACTCTGAAGTTGGGCCAGGGCAATAGCATCAAGCTCAAAAGCATGGATTTGAATGAGACGCAGATCATCGCCAACTCAATCAGCATGGCCAACGACCTGCTCTTGAAGAATGAGGCCGAATTGCGAAACAGCGCCTCACTGGCGGAGAGCCGTGCGCAGTTGTTGGACACGACCCTTGGTTCGATTGCGGAAGGGCTGATCGTGCTCGGTGCGGATGGAACCGTCCAGCGGCTCAATCAGCAGGCCATGCGGATGTTTCCATTCCTGGCCGAAGGCAAACAGATCGAAACCAATGACGGGCGCCCTCCCTTGGACGTTCTCAAGAAGGGCATGCCCCTTCTCCTGGAGGATGTCCCCTGCTTCAGGGCGCTGCATGGGGAGATTGTAACCGGTGAAGAGCTGTGCTTCTCAGATGGCGCGGAGGTGAGGTTCTGGGGCTCTGTGAATGCAGCCCCGATATACGGGCAGGAAGGCTCGATAGCGGGGGCTGTCGTCACCGTCCAGGACATCACCAAGCGCAAGACGGACGAGGCTTTCCGCGCGGACGTGGAACGCATCATCAGGCATGACATCAAATCGCCCTTGTTCAGCTTGCACGCCTTGGCCGAGATCGCGTTCAGGCAGGGGGTGAACCAAGGATTGAATGAACATGTCCCAGACCTTCTTCATAAAATTCGCCAGGTCACCATGATGGTGGATTCAGCGGAAAAGCTGTGCCAGATCGAAGAAGGCGGGGACGTTGTGCAAAAAGAATTGTGCAGTTGCGCATCTCTGTTCAATTCGGTGAAAATGACCAATAGAAGCTTGCTGCGCAGCCTCGGCGTTACATTGCTGATGGTTCCAGACGAGGACGATCCGTTTCTTGAGGGTGATGGCGTCCTGTTGGAGGACATGATTCATAATCTTGTGAAGAATGCCATAGAGGCTTCTCCGCGAGGCGGCATCGTCACTGTGACGCACAGGCATGAGTGCGTGTTTGACAGGATAGAGTTTCACAATGAGGGAATGATCCCTGACTGCGTTCGGGACAATTTTTTCGAGAAGTATGTCACGAGCGGGAAAACTTTCGGCACCGGCTTGGGGACATACAGCGCCAGGCTTGTTGCCAAAGCCCATGGCGGGGACATCGAGTTCAGTACATCCGACTGTAATGGGACGACCATAACAGTGGTACTGCCTTCAGGCCGCGCCAGCGCCGCGCATTGCGCACCAGCCGGAGTTCCTGCGCCAAGTTGACGGGGCAGGAGTGAAGGGCTCCCCCCTGCCTATCCCATCAGTTGCTCAACCTCCACACCAAGCGCCGCCGCGACCTTGGCAAGCGTGGCCCTGCGCGGTTTGGCCGACTTCGCCTCGATCTGCTCCAGCGCGGCGACAGAGGTGCCCATCCTGGCCGCCACCTGCTCCTTGGTCAGGCCCAGATGTTCGCGCCAGGCGCGGGCCAGGCTCTTGCGGCCCGAACCGGCCAGTTCGGCGACTTCACGGGGAATGTTCCTGGTATCGTTGTTCATGGCCCGGCATAGAACGAAACGCCAATCCCTGTCCACGCCGCGCGCACGGCTTCGGGCCGTGGCCGCCCGGTGCGGCTTGCGGCCCTGAACGGTGCCCGCGCATGGCCCGGGGCGGTCTGGCCCCGGCCGGAGGCCGTGGGTACGCGCTCAAAACACCCGGGCCGCGGCACCGGCAATGTGCCGATGCCGCGGCCCGGGTGAGATGTCGCGGCGTTTTGGTGCGTGGGCCGGATGGTGCGAGGCTTATTTCGTCATATCCACCACGGTGGCTGTGGGGTAGGCCGAAAAATTCGTGAAGTAGTGGTCGAACACGAGCATGGACGGCAAGCCTGCCCGCAGGAAGTACGGCGTTGCCTGGAAGTACGGGTGCAGTATGGCGTTCCAGTTGTTGGCGTCGGACGGCAGTTTGCCGTTGGTGAGTATGTAGAGCAGGGTCGTCCAGTTCGGGCCGGAGACTGTGGTCTTGGTCGCGGGCCTGGGCGCACCGTAAGGGGTGTCGGGCAGGAATGTGGAGAACTTCTGACCCCAATATCCGTCAGGGAAACGCTTGACGATGAATCTGGGTTTGATGGTCCGCCAGTCTCCCCGCTTCAAACTGGGCTTGACCTTCTGGAAGGCCACGACCTGCTTGCCGTAATCGGTCAGGGCGAAGGTGGTCTGGTCGAGCAGGCCCTTCACGTGTTCGACGTAGGCCCAGTCATACCCCGTGGTGTACGTGTAGCACAGCGCGTCGTAGAGCTGCTGCGGCGTATGGTAGCCCGTGCCGCCCACGCCGTTCACGGGGAACTTGTCCAGGAACCAGAGGTCCACGCAGGCCCAGAGCTGCTTGGAACTGTATTGGCGGGCCGCACCGGCGTACATGGCCGTCATCAGGTCCACCGGGTTCTCCTTCAGGAGCTTGGGCGCGGTCTGGGCCCCGGCCCGGGCCACCACGTGGGCGTAGTCCGGGTAGACCATCTCGAACAGGGCGATCTTGTTATATTGGGCAAAGTAGGAAACGAGGCTCGCGATTTTCGCTGAAACGGCATCGAAAGCGGCCTGCGGTGTCATCGCGCTGGTGTTCACGAAGTAGGGCGGGATGGTGCGCCCGTTGGCAACCGATCCGTTCAGGGACTGCATGAGCAGGGCCTCGTCGTAAACCTGGCCGATGAACAGGGGGTCATTCTTGAGCAGATCCAGCGTGGCGGGCCTGAGATCCCACCTGTAGGTGCCGTCGGAGTTGGTGAAGTAGGGCACGTCCGGGACGTAGTTCACCAGTTCGGTGTTGAAGAGGTAGCTGAAGTTGTTGGTCCGGCAGAAATTGACGATGGTCATGAGCCCAGGGCCGTTCTCTTCTTCGGGGGAGAGGTGCCAGACGATGAACTGCACCCCCATCGCCTTCAGGCCGGTGAGAAAGGCCGGATTGCTGATCTGGGCGCTCCAGTTGTCGGCGTTGACGCCGAAGTGATAAGTGGCGGCTTTGGCGGCGGGGGCGGAGAACAGGAACAACGCCGACAGCAGGATACTGAAAGTCAAATGAATCAAGGCGGATGGTTTTGTTCGCATGGCCGGATCTCCTCTCGTCATGATGACCGGCGAGGACCTGCTGGTTGCGCAGGATCGAGAATTCCCCGCCGGCTTTCCCTGGGTGCGGACTCCCAGCCGCGAGGCACTCCACTGATGTATGGCTCGACCCTGGCGAACGGCCGGGCAGCCGTGTTTCATAGGGTCGGGATCGTGCCCTGGCCGGGCCTGGCCGTGGCGGCGCGGCCGGTTTCCCGGGGAACATGCTCTGAATGATAAACCGGAAAAGTCAAGTAGTAAGAGTTAATCTGAAAGGAATTTAAGCCGCTGCAGGATGCTGCGGCTATATCTTGTAGAAAAATTCCATATGGATGGCCTTGAGCGCCTTGTAGAGCAGGATTGGCCCCGCCACCCCTGCGACGAATCCAAGCACGAATTGCACGGGAAAATCGTCCACGCCGAACAGTTTGCGCAGCATGATACGCGTTCCTGCAGTGAATATGGTATGCGCCACGTAGATGTGTATGCTCGCCGCACCCAGATAGGCGAGGCCCCGGGCCAAGGCTCCCTGGCCAAGGGCCAGCAGCATGGCCGTGGCGCCCGAGATCCCGAAGGCCACGGCCGTGAAGGTCAGGATGCTCTGGTAGAGCGGAAGGCGCAGCTCCCAGGCGGCGTCCCACGTGGCCACGAACTGCACGGTCATCAGCCCGGCGGCCAGCACCAGCAGGGGCAGGGGCTTGGGTTCGCGCGGGGCCAGGCGCACCAGCGGGGCGCAGGCCACCCCCAGGCAGAAGTACAGGAAGTGCGTGCAGAACAGGAACAGTATCTTGGGCATGAAAACCAGCCCCTTGACGGCGAACAGCACCGAGGCCACGCCCACCAGCACCGGCACGCCCAGGGGTATCAGCAGGGCGAAGGCCGCAAAGAACAGGAACAGCTCATACAGGAACCAGAAGATGTCGTAGGGTTCCCAGAACATGTACAGGATCTGGTACGGCTCTGCCGGGGCGTTGCCCTGCACAGGGGACACCGTCCGCAGGGTCCAGATGATGAGCGACCAGACCACATAGGGGTACATGAGCGCCCTGGCCTTGCCCAAGGTCAGGGCGAGGCGCCCCCGGCGCAGGCTGCCCACGGCCAGGCAGCCGGAGACGAAGAACAGGGCCTGGGCCGAGAAGGTGAAGATGAAGTCGTACATGTTCAGGAAGGCCTGGGGCACGCGCATTTCGGCCATGCGCAGCCCCCAGACCACATGGGCCGCCACCACCAGCACGATGGCCCAGCCGCGCAGGGCGTCAACGGCCATCAGGCGCGGCAGCCTGGCGGGCTGGGCGGCGGCCGCTGCGCCGCCTCCGGGTTCGGGTGGCCGCTGCATGGCGGGCCTCCTATCGGGTCAGGTCCACGGCTTTGGCGCCGGGGTAGTCGGTGAAGCGGGAGAAGGTGTGGTCCATCACCAGCATGGGCGGCAGCCCCGCCTTGAGGAAGTAGGGCGTGCTCTTGAAGTAGGGGCTGGTCACGGCGTTCCAGTTGTTGGCGTCCTTGGGCAGCCTGCCGCCGCTCAGGGTGGAGAGCAGCTCCAGCCAGCGGGCGTCGGCGGCCTGGAGCGCCGGGGTGGTCTTGGCGGCCCCGTAGGGGTGGTCGGGCAGGAAGGTGGAGTACTTCTGCCCCCAGTAGCCGCCGGGGAAGCGCTTGACCACGATTTCGGGCTTGATGTCGCGCCAGTCGCCGCGCGGCAGGGCCGCGCGGGCCTTCTGGAACTCCACCACCTTCTGCCCGTAGGCGGTGAGCCGCCCGTTGGCCACGTCGATCAGGCCCTTGATGTGCTCGACGTACACCCAGTCGTAGCCCTCGGTGTAGGTGTAGCACAGGGCGTCGTAGAGCTCCTGCGGGGTGTGGTGGCCGGGGCCGCCCACGCCCTTCTCCGGGAACTTGTCCAGGAACCAGAGGTCCACACAGGCCCAGAGCCGCTCCTGGCCGTACTGGCGGGCGGCCCCGGCGTACACGGCGGTCATCAGGTCCACCGGGTTCTCCTTCATGAGCTTTGGCGCGGTCTGGGCCCCGGCCCGGGCCACGCTGTGGGCGTAGTCAGGGTAGACCATCTCGAACAGGGCGATCTTGCCGTACTTGGCGAAATAGCTGGTGAGCTGGGTGATCTTGGCGGTCACTGCGGCGTAGGCCTCCTCCGGGGTCATGGCCGAGGTGTCAACGAAATAGGGCGGGATGACCCGGCCGTTGACCTTGGTTCCGTTGAGCGACTGCATGAGCATGGCCTCGTCGTAGACCTGGCCCAGGAACAGCGGGTCGTCCTTGAGCTTCTCCAGCGTGGCGGGCTTCAGATCCCAGCGGTAGGTGCCGTCGGGGTTGTTGAAGTAGGGCACGTTGGGCACGTAGTTCACCAGTTCGGTGTTGAACAGGTAGGCGAGGTTGTTGGCCCGGCAGAAATCCACGAGTTTCATCATCCCCGCCCCGACCTCCTCCTCGGGGGAGAGGTGCCAGACCACGAACTCCACGCCCATGGCGCGCAGGGCCTCGGCGAAGCCGGGGTTGGTCATCTCGCCCTTCCAGTTGTCGGCGTTGACTCCGAAGCGGTAGGGATGGGCCTTGGCGGCGGGCTGGGCTCCGGGCTTCTGGCCTTTGCCCGCCTGTTCCGGCGTGTGGGGGGGCGCGGCCTGGCCCGGCTTCATCTGAGCGGGTGCGGTCTGGCCGGAAGTTTCCGGGCCGGAGGCCGCGCGCACGGGCGTGGCCACGGTCAGCAGG
>JBKICO010000026.1:5266-5595 GCA_046567065.1 Acidobacteriota bacterium | reverse complement strand
AGCGTCAGGCGGGAGGCGGAGCCGGTGAAGGGCTCGGCTTGCAATATCTCGCGAAGGTAGACGGTCTGGCGCTTGGCGTTGGGGATCTCCACGCCCACGGTGTCCTTGCCGGGGATGGGGGCCTCGATGCGCACGGCCAGGGCCTTCATGGCCAGGGCGATATCGTTGGAGAGGCCCGCGATGCGGCTGACCTTCACGCCCGGCGCGGGTTTGAACTCGAACATGGTGACCACCGGGCCGGGCACGATGCGCATCACCTCGCACTGGATGCCGAAATCGGCCAGGCAGGTGGTCAGGCTGGAAGCCTGGGCGCGCAGGGATTCCTCGCT
>JBKICO010000026.1:0-5256 GCA_046567065.1 Acidobacteriota bacterium | reverse complement strand
CCAGAGGCGCTGGATGCACGCGCGGCAGGTCTGGGCTGGGCCTTGGGCTTGGCGGGCTCGCGTTTCTGGGGCTTGGCCTGCGGCGTGACCTCGTGAACCGCGTCGGGGTCCGGGCTGTGATCGGCGAACAGTTCGCCCTGCTCCATGGCCTCCATGGCGCGCCTGCGCTCCTCGGTGGGCTCCTCGCGCTCCTGTTTGCCGGGGCCGAACAGGAAGCGCGTCACGGAAGGGCCGATCACCTCCCATATCTCAGCGAAGAAGGCGTGGATGCGCACGCGCTGGCTGTCCCAGGAGATGCCCAGCAGCAGCTGCACGGAGACGATGCCCAGGAAGGTGACCAGCAGGTACATGCCCACGGGGTGGATGAGCTTCGCGCCCAGCCGGTAGAACGCCCCGCCGAGCCAGCCCCCGCCTTCGAGCTTGCCCAGGGCCAGCCCCGGCCCGGGCCAGTCCGACCCGAGGCAGATGAGCACGGCCACGAACAGGCCGAAGAGCCCGGCCCAGTGCCTGCGGGTGATGCCCATGAGCGGGAAGAGCCTGCGCACACCCGCGTAGCCGATCAGCGCCGGGACGAAATAGGCCGCCAGCCCGAAGAGGTCGCAGAGCATGCCCGCGAGGTAGGCTCCCACCACGCCGGTCATGTTGGCCACCTCCCGCCCCTTGATGGAGGTCTGGTTCAGGGAGGGGTCGAGGGGATCGAAGGAGAACAGCGCCAGGGCGAAGAACAGCGCCAGGAAGAATAGCGCCACCCCGGTGAGTTCATCCAGAATCTTTCTGGCTTCCGTAGTAAGCTCCGCTCGTAATGTTTCCATAGAAAGTGAGAAGGGCCGTGGAGCCCGCGCTCCACGGCCCTGTAGCCTGTTTTCGCGCCGAACGCACTACACGCGGCCCAGGTATTCCCCGGAGCGGGTGTCCACTTTCACCTTTTCGCCCTCGTTGACGAACAGGGGCACGGTGATGGTCAACCCGGTGGAGAGCGTGGCGGGCTTGGTGGCGCCGGAGACGGTGTCGCCCTTCACGCCGGGCTCGGTGTGGGTGATCTCCAGCACCACGGAGGGCGGCAGGTCGATGTCCAGGGGCTTGCCGTTGTACATGAGCATGGTCAGCTCCATGCCGTCCACCAGGAAGCGGCCCTTGTCGCCCAGGACGTCCTGCACCACGGAGAACTGCTCGTAGCTTTCCATGTCCATGAACACGAAGTCGGAGCCGTCCTTGTAGAGGTACTGCATGGAGCGGGTCTCCATGTCCGGCTTGCCCATCTTCTCGCCGGAGCGGAAGGTGTTTTCGACCACGCGGCCGTTGAGCATGTTGCGAAGCTTCGTGCGGACGAACGCGCCGCCCTTGCCGGGCTTCACGTGCTGGAAATCCACGATTTCATAGGGGATGTTATCCAGCTCGATTTTGAGGCCGCGGCGGAAGTCGGTGGTGGAAAGCATTGTATCTCCTTGAAACTCAGGTATTTTTCGCGAGCCAGTGCTGCCAGAGCGCACGGACGGCCAGGGCATAGCTCATCATGCCGAAACCCGCAATCACTCCGATGCAGCTTTTGCCGATAAGGCTCTGCTGGCGCAGGGGCTGATCAGTGCGGGCGAGGATGTTGGAAAGGTGGACCTCCACGCAGGGGATGCCGATCCAGGCCAGGCAGTCGGCCAGGGCCAGGCTGGTGTGGGTGTAGGCCCCGGCATTGAGCGCGATGCCGTCGATCTGGTCGCGCCAGGCCTGCTCCAGCCTGTCGATGATCTGGCCCTCGCCGTTGGCCTGGAACACGCTGTGTTCGATGCGTCCGGCGGATTCGCCCATCATGTCGGCGAGCATGTCCCCCAGGGCGTCCATGCCCTGGGAGCCGTATATCTCGGGCTGGCGGCGGCCCAGGAAGCCCAGGTTCGGGCCGTTGACCACCAGGATGCGGCAATTCGTCATCATGAACCTCGCCTTGCTTTCGGAGGATTTGCGGGTATGCTCAGGCGCACGACAAGCCGTTAACCGGGACCGACATCCATGCGCAAGACGCTTCAGATAGAAAAAACAATCTACACCATCGACGACCTGAACCTGCCCGACATCCCCCAGGTGGCCCTGGCCGGGCGCTCCAACGTGGGCAAGTCATCGCTGGTGAACAGGCTGGCCGGGCGCAAGCAACTGGCCAAGACCAGCTCAACCCCGGGCAAGACCCAGAGCATCAACCTCTACTCGGTGGCTCCGGGAGCTTACTACCTGGTGGACCTGCCGGGCTACGGCTACGCCAGGTGCTCCAAGACGGAGCGGGCCAAGTGGGCGAAGCTGATAGAAAAATATCTCACCGGCAACCGCCTTCTGCACGCCGTGGCCGTCCTGCTCGATTGCAGGCTGCCGCCCCAGGCCAGCGACCTGGACATGATCTCCTGGCTGCGCGCGGAGGGCATCCCCGTGCTGGGGGTGCTCACCAAGGCCGACAAGTGCACCCAGCGCGAACGCCAGGTCCAGAAGTCGCATTGGACGCCGCTGCTCGGCGGCGCGGCCCCGGTGCTGTTCTCCTCGGTGACGGGCATGGGCTATGACGAACTCTGGGCGCGCTTCGACGCGGCCGCGGGCTACGCCCCGGAAGCCGAAGGCGGCCCCGAGTCGGACCAGCCCCAAGGCGAAGGCACCGAGCCCCAGAAGTGACAGGAGCCCCGCGCCCGGCCAGCCCGTAGCCTGCGCCCGGAGTCCGAAGCGCGGCCTGGCCCCGGCAGGAACATCTGGCCCGGAACTTCTGGCCCGGATTCCCAGGCCTGGGCCGATGCGCCGAATCCGCACCAGCCACAAGCTCTGGCGGGTCAGCGGCCATGGCCGTGGGACACCAACGCCGTGCCCTCTCCGCGACGCGCCAGCCAGAAGCCTGGGCTGTCTGCGTGGCATGGCCTTCCGCGTCCGGGGGGCTTACCGTCTAATCCGCGCCCTTCCCGCCGGAGAATTCCCCGCCTTCGGCGAAAAGCTTCTTCAAAAACTCCTGGTCCGCTGGCCCCAGGTTGAAACGCATCCCGGCCTCGTCCATAAGCGAAGCCAGTGAGCCACACTTCTCGGCCTTGCGCTCCGCCACCCAAGCCGCGGCGCGGCGCACCAATTCCTTCTGCAGCATGACGGTGGTCATGGCGTATCACTCCGGTGTTGCTGTTGATTACCAATCGGCAATGTACCATGTACCCGAAGGGCCCGGGGGTTGCAACCGCCCAGGTATTGCCGTACCTCCGCCGTGTCTGCGACAAGTGAGGACATACATCATGGACCCGTGGCTCAGTACGATCATATTGGGCGTGGTGGAAGGCGTGACGGAGTTTCTGCCCGTCTCCTCCACCGGCCACCTCATTCTCACCGGGGTGCTCCTCGGCCAGGAAGGCGACAAGGCCGCCTCCTTCGACATCATCATCCAGCTCGGGGCTATCCTGGCGGTGGTCGTCATGTACCGCGACCGGTTCCTGTCCCTGCTGGCGCCCAAGCCAAGGGAACGTTTCGCCGGCAAACGCGGCATCTACCTCCTGATGCTCACCAGCCTCCCGGCGGCCGTGCTCGGCCTGGTGGCCCGCAAGGCCATCAAGGCGCACCTCTTCGCCCCCCTGCCCGTTGCCCTGGCCCTGGCCAGCGGCGCGGTGCTCATCCTCATCGTGGAGAGCAGGCGGACCGCCCGCAGCAAATATCACGATCTTGACGACATCTCCCCCGCCCTGGCGTTGGGTATCGGGCTCTTCCAGTGCCTCGCCCTGTGGCCCGGGTTCTCCCGCTCCGGCGCGACCATCCTGGGGGCCATGATCCTGGGGGCGCGGCGCAAGCTGGCCGCCGAGTACTCCTTCATCGCGGCCGTACCCCTCATGGTCGCGGCCACCAGCTACGAAACCTACAAGAGCTGGGGCGAGTTCAGCATGGACGACTTCCAGTTCCTGGCCCTGGGCTTCGTGGTGGCCTTCGTATCGGCCTGGCTGGCGGTGCGCTGGTTCATCGGGCTGGTCAGCCGGGTGACGCTGCGCCCGTTCGCCGTCTACCGCATCCTCCTGGCCGTGGCGGTGTTCGTATTCTGGCCGCATTGAGAATCGAAAAAAAAGATGTTGCCAACCCGGGCTGTACTGTGTAGATAGCCCGTCCTGCCGCGAGCGCAAAAAGTTGCGCGGTTGCGGCGCAAAAGTGGCGAGGTAGCTCAGTCGGTTAGAGCATGCGGCTCATATCCGCAGTGTCGGGGGTTCAATTCCCTCCCTCGCTACCACGAATCGACGGGAGTCGGGCTAAGTGTCCGGCTCCCTTTCTCTTTTGTTGACGCTGGAACCGGTTTCTCCCCTCAAGAAGCCTGTCAGGGCCGGTGGCCCACTTTGGTGGTACATCTCGCTGGCTCGTCACTGCCTCGATCACAGGGCCAGGCGATCACTGGACCTCCCTCCCACGGACGCGACGGCACCCTCTCCTTCAGGAAAGTGGCCCTTCCTGGCCTCCGTGGCAGCAGATGTTCACCGCATGCACCACGCCGTCTCGCGGGCCGTCCCGGCGGCCCCCCGGCGGGCTTGGCGGTACCTTGCGGCCGTACCCCTGTTGACCGAACGAAGATATTCAGGCTTACTGGCCCTGTAGGTTCCTCAAGAACCTCGATGGTCGATGAAACCTGAGCTTGGTGGTTGCAAGTGCCAAACAAAGAGAACGCCGACCTGTCAGTGCTTGCGGAGTTGGAAGCGGCTCGAGCGCGCATTGCCGAACTGGAGGCCGAGAGGAAAACCCGCACGAAGGCCGAGGAGGCGCTTCGGGCGAGGGAGGCACTGCTTCAGGCCATACTCCGCGACCTGCCCTTCGATTTCTGGGCGCGCGACACCAATCATCACATCATCATGCAGAGCAACGAGTCCATCCGCCTCTGGGGTGACTTGTCCCGGGTCTCTGTGTCCGACAGTTACCGCAGCAGCGACACATCCAAAATCTGGAAGGATACCAACCTACGGGTCCTGTCGGGTGAGGTCGTCACCAGCGAACAGGAGTACGCCACAACTAACGGCGGGCTCCGCACCTACCACTGCATCGCGGCGCCCATCCGCGACGCGGACGCGATCCTGGGCATCGTGGGCATCAACCTGGACGTGACTCAGCACCGAAAGACCGAGCAGGCCCTGCAGGACGCCCACTCCTTCCTGGATATCGTCATAAACAACCTCCCCGACCCCATCTTCGTGGAGGACGAGCAACACCGTCATGTGCTGGTCAACCAGGCCCTCACCAATCAGTTCGGCATACCCCGGGAAATTCTGCTGGGCCAGACCGTGCGGG
>JBKICO010000025.1:0-2990 GCA_046567065.1 Acidobacteriota bacterium | reverse complement strand
CCCAGCGCCCCAGCGTGGACGTGGTCACCGGCCTCATCAAGGCCAACTTCCCCACGCGCATCGCCTTCCAGGTGACAAGCCGCCACGACTCCCGCACCATCCTGGACACCGTGGGCGCGGAGCATCTGCTGGGGCGCGGCGACATGCTCTTCAAGCCCAGCGGCGGCAAGATGATCCGCATGCACGGGGCCTTCGTCTCCGACGAAGAGACCGCCCACGTGGTGGACTACTGGAAGGACCGCCAGGCCCCCAGCTACCTCATGGACCTGGGAAGCTGGAAGGACGACGCCCAGGACGACGGCGGCGGCTTCGGCGGCGGCGACGGGGGAGGGGACTCGCTGAACGACCCCGTCTACCCCCAGGCCCTGGAGTTCGTGATGGAGCAGGGCAAAGCCTCCATTTCACTCATTCAGCGGCGCTTCCGCATCGGCTTCAACAGGGCGGCGCGCTTCATCGAGCAGATGGAGCGCGACGGGCTGCTTGGCCCTGCGGACGGCAGCAAGCCCCGCGTGGTGCTCCGGGGCAAGGACTAGGCGGCCATGCAGATCATCCAGGATCAGGATACGGCACGGGCGGCGCTGCAAAAGTTCATGCTCGGCTTGAAGAAACCGGCCTCGAAGGTCACGGCGGACATACGCTGGCTCGGGCACGCCTGGGAGGGCGAGACATTCTGGAATCAGCAGGAATGTTTCTGGTTTTCCTTTGAGAGGGGCTCCGGCCACTTCCGGCTCCGCCTTGGGTTGCGCGAACCCTCGGACAAGTCCGCGCTCGAACCGGTCTGCGAGCTGGCCTTCGACGAGTCCGGGGCGGACGGCGCCGCGAGCGGGCTGCTGCTGCGCTTCGGCAGCGACGTGCTCCTGGCCTATGCGGCCCCGGCCCCGCTGGTACAGTTCCTGGGGGCGCACGAGTACGATTTCACGGTGCTCCAGGCCGTGCCGCAACAGGGCGAGCCCCGGGTAGCCCTGGTCATCTCCAGCGCGGGGGCCGATACCGCCCCGGCCGGAGTCGCGCGCTTCGTCCGCGCCGTCAGGGACTTCCAGGCCTGGCAGGCCCAGGGGCTGCTTCCGGTTGAGAGCCAGGATATCGATTTCGGCCCCGGCCTCTTCTCCGGCTCTGTTTCTGGCCCGGAAACCGGCCCCGCCGGACGCGGCCTCCCCTCGCCGCGCCTGCTGGAGCTCGCAACCCGGAGCTTGCGCGAGCAGTTGGACAAATTCTCCGAGTCCCGCAGTCTCGGCCACAGGACCGGCTACACCCAGCACGGGCAGCTCGTCCTGGCGGACGCGGAACAATCCGTGGCGGCGGTCTTCCAGGTGGCGGCGGACCTGGACCCCGGCAACCTGCAGGAGGCCGTGGGCCGCCTGATCCTGTCGCGCCTTCCCCTGCACGCCGCGAGATTCCTGGCGCTTCCCGGCGCGCTGGGCGCATTCTTCACCCAGGCCCTTCACAGGCACGGCATCCACGTGCTCACATACAAACCCACCCAGGACATGTCCGTGGTCTTCGACGCGGAGGCCGTGTTCGACATCGTTCGCGGGGTGGACTGACGGAGTATATTCATGATCGCACGCATCACGGCCCTGCTGGCGTTGCTGCTTCTGGCCGCGCCCGGCGCGCGGGCGGCGGACGTCGCCGCGCTCACGGCCAAGATCCAGAAGCAGTACCAGTCCATGAGCTCCTTCTCGGCGGAATTCAGCCAGCGCCTGCAGAACGCCACCAGCAAGGAGACGGAGATACGCACCGGCAAGCTGGTCTTCGCCCAGCCCGCGCTCATCCGCTGGGAGACCCTGGCCCCTGAAAAGGAACTGCTGGTGGTCGGCAAGGACGCCGTCTGGAACGCCTTCCCGGAGGAGAAGAGCGCCTACCGCTACTCCGTGGAGGAGGTGCTCGGCTCCAAGACCATGCTGCGCTTCCTCTCCGGCAAGGCGCGCCTCAGCGAGGACTTCCACATCCAGCAGGAGCCCGAGGCCCCGGCCGGGCAGGTCAAGCTGCGCCTGGTGCCCCGCGAGGCCGAACCCAGCCTGGTGCTGGCCTACGCCTGGGTGGACGAACGCACCAACATGCTCACCCGCATCTCCATCGAGGACTTCTACGGCAACATCAACGACCTGACGCTCACAAACGTCAAGCTCAACACCAAAACCTCGCCCGAGCAGTTCCAGTACACCCCTCCGGCGGGGTATTCCATCTTCGACAACGAGGCCCTGCAGGGCAAGAAGCCCCAATAGCGATCAACAGGCGCGGACGCATACGCATCCAAGAAAAGGACAGACGATGAAGTGCACATTGAAGGTCAATTCGAGCAGTCTGGGCATCGCGCTGGACATGGAGCCCAATGACGCGGGCTACTCCGTGGAGATCATCACCACCATCGACGGCAAGCCCGTGTTCAACCCGGCCCTGCAAGTGACGGACGACTACTCCGGGGCCAGGATGAACCTCTACGCCGACGCGGTGAAGTACACCATCGACGGCCTCCAGGCCATCGTGGGCGGCTACGGCGCGGCCCGCATCGACCTGCTGGACCCCGACGGCAGCCTGATCTTCACCCGCTATTACGAGAAGCCCAATACCGTGTACGTGGACATCGACCTGGACATCTGCTGCTTCAGCGACGCCCACTGCTTCTCCTCCGACGGCATCGCCATCAAGACGGACATGACCTTCGAGGACTTCAAGGCCTTCGTCACCGACTTCGCCCTCAAGCTGGACAAGTTCAACGCCAGCTCCGACTACAAACACTAAACCACAGGAGCCGCTCCATGTCCGTTCATCCCCTGGCCGGAAAGAAGGCCCCGCGCTCCATGCTGGTGGACGTGCCCAAGCTCGTCAGCGCCTACTACAGCCTCGCCCCCGACCCCGCGAACCCGGCCCAGGCCGTCAGCTTCGGCACCTCCGGGCACCGGGGCACCTCCCTGGCGGGCACCTTCAACGAGGCCCACATCCTGGCCACCACCCAGGCCATCTGCGACTACCGCGCGGCCAAGGGCATC
>JBKICO010000024.1:0-3124 GCA_046567065.1 Acidobacteriota bacterium | reverse complement strand
ATCAAGTGCCTGGGCATCTACCCGGCGGGCAGCCTGGTGCGCCTGAGCACCGGGGAGCACGCCGTGGTCTGCCAGTCCAACCCGGATACGCCCCTGCGCCCCAAGATCACCATCGTCTTCGACCAGGACATGACCCCCATCCACCCCGTGAGCATGGACCTCTCCGGCAAGGACGGCCCCGCCCCGGCCATGCCCGTGAACATCGTGGGCATCATCGACCCGAGGCCCCATGGCATAAGCGCCCGCCACCTGCTGTAGCCAGGTGCGGCCAATCACCCAAGGAGCATACGGCATGGCCAAGAACGGCGCGACCGCGGAAGAGCGCAACGCAATCATCGCGGAGCTGACCTCCCGCTTCACCTGGCCCATCGAAGAGGAGTTCATGCGCGAGGCCTTCGAGGTCGTCTCGGACCCGGCGCGGCAGAAGCACGTGGTGTACTGGCCGCGCGAATCCTCCGGGCAGACGCCGGGCTTCGGGCGCTACCTGCACGAGATGACCCACGCCCTGCTTGCCGAGCAGGTCCACCCCCAGTTCGGGCGCCCGAACTTCGCACCCGGCACGGACCCATCCCTGCGCAACGCCTACCGGCCTCTCTTCGACGCCGCCCTGGACTGGTACGTCCAGGCCGTGCTCATGGAGATCGCCCCCAAGGCCCAAGGGGAGGACATAGACTCCCGTTTCAAGCAGTCGGCCTCCATCCTGCGCCAGGGCGGCGCCCTGCCCAGCCTGGAGTTCGTGGCGGATACGGGCCTGGCCCTGGCCTCCTTCCGCCACTGGCGCGGGCTGGAGGTGGAGGCCCCCGGAAAGCTGGGGCAGATCGTGGAGGGGTTCGTCCGCACGGACCCGCGCAAGCCCACCCTCTTCGGCCTGCACGGGCTGGTGCGCTCGCTCATGGCCGTTATCGGCACCCACCACACGAGCCTCGTGCACGACAAGGGCTTCGAACGCTGGCATATCGACCCTCTCAAGAAGGGCTGAGCCCCTTCTGAATCGTTGACAGGCCGTTTCCAGGCTTTACTTAATTGTCCATACGAGCCCGGAACCATTCCGGGCCGTGACGAATCCTCTCGCCAGTACGACGCCTCTTCGCAACCGCCCCCAATCGCCGCCGGTTGCGGGCGCGGCGTCCTGCCCGTTCCGATTTTCATTCAATCTGTTTGCAACTGCCCGCGAGATTGATACGGTTGCCTAGAATACGCAAACCACGCATCGCCAGGAACCAAGGAATGGACCACTCCCCGCCCGCCGCTCCCCGCATCAAGCACCTCGCTCTGTGGCCCATCGTCCTCATGGCGTGCGCAACGCTGATCCTTTCCATCGCAAGCCCGCCGCAAGTCTATTCCTTGCCGCTGCTGAGCAACATCCTCACGTTAATTTTTCAAAGCATAATCCCGGTCGCGACGGCGGCAGTTGCAGCCATCACGTACATCCGCACAGGTATCCCCGTCTTCCTGATCTTCGGCGGAGGGTTCCTGGTCTACGGAATCGGCTGCACGCTCATTTCGATGGACTTTCTGCACGCCTTCCAGCGCGAGCCGAACATCAGCGTTACGATACACAACATCACCATATTCCTCACCTCGATCGCCTGCGCCGCGAGCGTCGTCCTCACCATCAAGGGGGACGTCCCCGCGGTGGGGGCGAAGCCCCGGCGGATAGCCAGCCTGGCCTTCGCCTACCCGGGGCTGGCCCTTATGGCCCTGCTCATCGCCTACGCCGCGAACCAGGGGGCGTTCCCCCCCTTCTTCATCCAGGGCGTGGGGCCGACCCCCCTGCGCGAGGTCATCCTCCTCTGCACGATCATCCTCCTGGCCTTCACGGGCTCGATGTCCATGCTCAGCCACCTGAGGACGGGCTTCTCCTTCCCCTACTGGTTCGGCCTGGGGATCGTGCTTTTCATAGTCGGCATATTCGGCATATTTTTCCAGACATCCCTGGGGAGCACCCTGAACTGGGTCTCCCGCTGCGCGCAGTACCTTGGCGCGGCATACTTCCTCTTCGCCATCCTGGCCGCGAAGCATGACGCCCAGCGCGCAGGGAAGATGACGTCCGACGTACTGGAGGATATGATAACCGCCGAGCGCCGGAGGGGAGAGGCCGAGGAACGCCTGCGCCTCAACGAGGAGCGCCTTCGCCTGGCTTCCGAGACAGCGAACCTGGGCTATTACGACTGGAACATCCGCACGGGCGACACCTACCTCTCGCCGCTCTGGAAAAAGCAGCTCGGCTACGCCGACGACGAGGTCCCCAACCGTTTTCAAGAGTTCGAGGAACGCCTGCACCCGGACGAGCACCAGCGCGTGATGGCGCACGTCAAGGACTACGTCCAGCGGCCCTACCCCGGTTACGAGCTGGAATTCCGCCTCCGGCACCGCGACGGCTCCTACCGGACCATCTACACGCGCTCCGAAATCCTGCGGGACGAATCGGGCGCCCCCCTGCGCATGATCGGCACGCACCTGGACGTCACAGAGCGCAAGATCATGGAGGGCAGGCTGCTCGAGGCGGTAGAGGCCGCGCGGAGAAAGGCCGAGGAGATCCACCGGCGCGAACAGGAATTCCGGGCACTGGCCGAAAACGCCCCCGACATCATCGCCCGCTACGACAAGGAGCACCGCTACCTCTACGTGAACCCCGCCATCAGCCGCCTCAAGGGCCTCGAGCCCGAGCAGCTCATCGGCACGAAAGTGGGCTGCCGCATGAGCCAGCAGCAGCGCCATTGCCTGGAGGACGCCATCGACCAGGTGTTCGACGCCGGCAAGGAGATCGTGACGGAATGGAACTACGAGACACAGGGCGGCCTGAGGTCCTTCCAGGCCCGGTTCACACCGGAGTTCGCCCTGAGCGGGGAAGTCGCCTCCGTGCTGGAGATCGCCCGCGACGTCACCGAACTCAAGAACCTGGAGTCCGACCTGCGCCGCGCCAAGGAGGCGGCCGAAGCCGCCAACAAGGCCAAAAGCGAGTTCCTGGCCAACATGAGCCACGAGATCCGCACGCCCATGAACGGCATCCTGGGCATGACCCTGCTGGCCCTCAAGCGCGACCTCGCCCCCGACGTGCGCGAATACCTCCAACTGGTGCAGCAGTCGGGCAACTCCCTGCTGGACATCATCAACGACATCC
>JBKICO010000023.1:0-4412 GCA_046567065.1 Acidobacteriota bacterium | reverse complement strand
AGTCCTCAGGGCCACTGGCCCGTTGCTCTACGGCAAGGCGTGGCCGGGAGCGCACACCCGGCGAGCCGCAGTCAGCCCGTCGAGGGCCGGGTGGGCGGAACAACGCGGGTAGCCGCGATTACCGCGGGGGGATCAGGGGCGGGCGCGGCGGGCGGGTAAAAACAAGGGGCCGCGCCTGAAAGACGCGGCCCCGATGAGGGTTCCGGCTGGCGGCCCGCGCATGATGCGGGGCCGCTCAGCAGGCGATGGTTGTTTGCAGGCTGCTAGCCCTTGAGGAACAGGCTGCCCAGGTAGACGAACGCGCCCAGGAACGCCACGTACACGATGCAGTACTTGAGCGTCTGGTTCAGGATCTTGCCCTCCGAGCCCACCAGGCCGGTGGCGGCGGTGGCCACGGCGATGCTCTGGGGCGAGATCATCTTGCCGCCCGTGGCGCCCGCGGTGTTGGCCGCCGCCAGCCAGTAGGGGTCCACGCCGGTCTTGGAGGCCACCTCCACCTGGAGCTTGCCGAAGAGCACGTTGGCCGAGGTGTCGCTGCCGGTGACGAAGGTGCCCAGCGCGCCGATCATGGGGGATATGATCGGGAAGAACTGCCCCGTCACCTTCACCAGCACCACGGCGATGGCCGAGATCATGCCGCTGTAGGCCATCACCTTGGACATGGACACGATGCACAGCACCGTGAAGGCCGACTTGGAGAGCTTCTTCACGGTCATGAAGAACACGCTGACGATCTCGCCGATGCGCGCGCCCTGGATCAGCCCGGCGATCACCGTGGCGATGATGATGAGCGTGCCCGGGGTGGCGATCCACTTGAACACGAAGGGCGCGGCGCCCTTGCCCTGGTAGATGGTCACGGAGGTCTTGATCGCGGCCAGGGCCTTGTACACCGGCTCCACCACGGGGCTGCTGCCCACGATGAAGGCCAGCACCAGGATGTAGGGCAGCCAGGCCAGCACGCCCTGCTTGAAGGTGATGGAGGGCCCGGCCTGGGCCTCGGCGTTCTCCTCCTTGTAGAACTTCTTGGCGATGAAAATGGTCACGGCCATGCTGCACACGCTGCCCGCCAGGGCCGGAAGCTCCGCGCCCAGGAACTTGGCGGCGAGCATTTCGGGGATGGCGAAGGCCGCGCCCGAGGCCAGGGAGATGCCGGCCACGCCCTTGAGGCCCTTGAGGCTGCGCGTGGTGAGCACCACCAGCAGCATGGGGATGACGACGATGAACAGGGTGAGCTGCAGGGCGATCTGGTAGCTCAGGATGTTCACGTCCAGGTTGGTGAGCTGGGCCAGGGTCAGCACAGGGATGCCGATTGCGCCGAAGGCCGTGGGCACGGTGTTGGCGGTCAGGCAGATGAGCGCGGCGAACAGCGGATCGCAGCCCAGGGCCGCCAGGATGGAGGCCGGGATGGCCACCGCCGTGCCGTAGCCCGCCACGGCCTCCAGGAAGCCGCCGAAGCCCCAGGCCAGGATGAGCACCTGGATGCGGCGGTCCGTGGTGATGTTGGCCAGCATGGACTTGATGGTGTCCATGCTCTTGGTGTGCAGGGCCATGTTGTACGTGAAGATCGCCGCCACGATGACCAGCACTATGGGCCACAGGCCCAGGGCCGCGCCTTCGAGCGTGGCCGTGAGCGCCCAGAGCAGGGGCATGTGGAACGCGGCCAGCGCCAGGGCCACGGTGATGCCCAGCGAAAGAAGGGTGGCCACGTGGGCGGGCATCTTGAGCACGCCGAGCGAGAACATCAGCCAGACGATGGGGATGAGGGCCAGCCCGAACAGGCCGTACATCTTGGCCGCCGAGTGGCGGAACTCGCCGCAGCCGATCCAGAGGTCGTCATCGACCCGAACCACGTAGGATGACTTTTCGTAGCCGTCCCAGGTGTAGTCCACCCAGCCGCCGCCCTTGCTCACGGTGGCGATCATCTCCCTGATGAAGGGCTTGCCGTCGGGGTCCTTCATGTCCAGAAGATCCTTGCCGACAAGCTCGTGGTGGGTGGCCAGGGACTTGTTCACCCCGTTGTAGTCGTAAGCGAAGATGTAGAGCCCGCGATCCACGAACGCGCCGGTGGGCTTGTTGAACTCGGCCAGGGCCTTCTCCTTGCCCACGGCCTTGATGTAGGCCAGGGCCTTCTCCACCAGGGTCACGGCCTCGTTCTTGTACTCGCCGCAGCCGATCCAGAGGTTGTCGTCGGCCTTGACCACGTAGGAGGTCTTCTCGTGGCCCTCCCAGATGTAGTCGTACCAGCCGCCGCCCTTGCGCACGAGGGCGATCATGTCCTTGATGAACTCGCGGCCCTCGGCGTCCTTGGCGTCGATGAGGTTGGTGCCCACCAGGGCGGGGTTGGTGGCCAGGGCCTTGTTCACGCCGTAGAAGTCGTAGGCGAACACGTAGAGGCCGTCCTTCACGAACTCGCCGCCGGGGCTGTTGAAGGCGGCCAGGGCCTTCTCCCTGCCGTTGGCCTTGAGGTAGGCCAGGGCCTTGTCCACCAGGGCCACGCAGTTGCCGCCCTTGTCGGGCAGGGCGGAGGGGTCGCCGGAAGCGGCTTCTTCGGCGGCGCTGGCGGGGGCGGCCAGGCCGAGGGAAACGGCCACGAGCAGGGCGGCGGCCACAGCGAGGAAGGCGCGCGCGCCCGAGGAGGGCCGATTGTTTCTTGTTGTGCGGGAGAGCCCCTTGCGGAGCGCGGAAAGGCCAAAGGCGAATGACTTCAAAATCACAACGTTTCCCTTCTCTCTTATGATTTATGCCGCAGCGCGGCCCAGCGCGCCCGTGGATCAACCACGGGAGAGCGTGGCGCGAGGCCGGGGTGCGGCACGTTGCCAAGGAAGGCCGTGCCTGCGTCAGGGCATGTCGGGGGAGGGACCAGAGGTTCCGGAGCCCGTGGGGCGCTCCCGGCATGTCGTCTCCGTCCGGCGGGCGCGGTCCGCGGGAGCGGACAGGCGCCACGCCAGGGCCGGTGGTCCGGCTGGGTAGCAACCCATGTGCCAGTGCGGGTCGTTTTCCATATGGTCCATGATTTTAGATGGATGCGTGACGGTTTCCCGCTCAGGGACTGGGTGTGGGTCACGCCCAGTACGAAAAACAAGACGTACCGTATCCATTGCGGGGAGCCTCTGGCCGCCGAAGTGCTCGATTTGGCAAAATTGTTATTGGGCCGCCGGGCGGGAACCGGAACGGTCCGGTTATCTGGAAAAACGGACGAACCGGCCCCTGGCTCTGGGTTTCCGGCCGGCCCCGGGCGCGCGCCCGGGGCCGGTTTTCGTTCTACACCAGCCAGCCGCGCCGCTGCACGGTGACGGGCGAGATGGCGGAGTAGGTGTTGAGCAGGTTGTTCTCCAGGTCTGCCAGGAGCTGGGTGTCCGCGCCGATGTCCATCTCGTCGATGTTTTTCAGGCGCAGGGCCGCGTACTCGCTGACCAGGTCGTCCAGCTTGCCCCCGAAGGGCGTGGGGGAGTCCAGGTCCAGGGTGGCGGTGTCGAAGAGCGGCCAGTAGATCAGCGTCAGCGGGATGGAGCCAGTTGGCGCGCCGCCCACCAGCAGCGTCTCGCCCCGGACCAGCCAGGTGGAGCACTCGGCGGGCGAGTTCAGCTGCTGCCAGGAGTCGTCGCTCTGCTTGGTCAGGCGGGCGCTGGTGTCCTCGCGGTAGAGGCCGTAGTCGGCCATGAAGTCCGCCGGGAGGGGGTAGTCGTCGCGGCCGGGCTCCGTGCTGAAGCGGTACAGGCAGCGCCCGAGCTCGATGTCGTTGCGGTAGAGCACGTGGGATAGCCTGCGGTAGGCCTTGCCCACCACGCGCAGGAGCTGCGCGTCGCTCCAGCGGGTTTTGAGTTCGTCGCCGAGTTCAAGCCGTGTGTTGTCGATCAGGTCTGCGATGGTCATTGATTCTCCCTGCCAGGGAACCCCCACCATAGCCGATTTCACGAATCGCGCAGCCCACATGGGGCTATGTAGGGAAAAAGTGAAGGCTGGATGAATTTTTACCGCACTGGTTTGACGGGGGGCGGGAGAGGTACTACACGGTAAGCCCCAATACCTTTGATGGAGATTGACAAATGAACGTGGCGATACTCATCGATGGAAGCTTTTTCTGGATGAAGCACCTGGAGGCCCGGCTGGGCCAGCCGCCCAGCGCTGAATCGGTCAAGACGGCCTGCGACCTCATCATGCAGGACAAGGAATTCGAGCAGGACAGGTTTTTCAGGGCATACTACTATGATTCGCCGCCTTACGGGGGCAAAGCGGTGCACCCCATCTCCCAGCGGGAGATCGAGTTCAGCGCCACCGAGCAGTATCGCATCAAGAACGACTACCTCGACCAGCTCTGGCGCATGCCGCGCATGGCCCTGCGCCTGGGCTCCCTGGCCATGCAGGGCTGGAAGCTCAACAAGAAGAACATGCGCGTGATCATGGAGTCTCTG
>JBKICO010000022.1:0-3650 GCA_046567065.1 Acidobacteriota bacterium | reverse complement strand
TCCATGGGCGGAAGCCTCTGCCTGGCCCTGGCGCGCAGGCACCGGCTGGCGGGCGTGGCCACCATCGCCTCCCCGGTCTATCTATACCGCTTTCTGCCCCCCTCCAGTTCGGACTGGCGCCTCCCCTTCACCGGCGTTCTGCGCCGCCTGCGCCCCATCTGGCCCACCAGCCCCGCAAGGCCCGAATCCCGCGCAATCGCCCCCTGGCGGGGCTACGAGGGTGCGGTTGCCCTGGAGCCGCTATACAGCCTGATCCAAGGCCTCCGGGAGCTGCGCGCCAACCTGGGGCAGGTCACCGCGCCGCTGCTGGCCTTGCACGCCCCGGGCGACAGGCAGGTGCCCGCGGGGAATCTGTGGGAGATAATGAGGGGGGTGCGCTCGCCGCTCAGGCGCGCGGTGCTGCTGGAGATCGAGGAACGCGTGACCAGCCACCACCTGCTGACCACCCACCGGGAAACCGGCCCCGTGGTGAACAGGCTCTGCGCCCGGTTTGTGGCTCCGGAGTGCTGAGGGCTATTGCCCGCGTCCGGACAGGGCCAGCTTGACCGCTTCCGCCAGCTTGTCCTTGTCCAGGGGTTTGGCCACGTAGCCGTCCATGCCCGCCTCCAGGCAGATGTCCTTGTCGCCGTCCATGGCGTGGGCCGTCATGGCCACTATGGGCGTCCTGCGCGGGGAGGGGGCCGCCGCTTCCGCCTCGCGGATGGCGCGGGTTGCCGCAAGCCCGTCCATGACGGGCATCTGCACGTCCATGAACACGATGTCGTAGGCGCCGGAACGGAACATCTCCATGGCCTGGCGACCGTTCAGGGCGCAGTCCACCTCCATGCCCAGCTTCTCCAGCATCCGGGTGCCGGTGAGCCTGCCGATGGCGTCGTCCTCGGCCAGCAGGGCCTTCATGGGAGGCAGGGACGGGGAGGGCTGGCGATGCCTCCCGGCTGCGGGCTTTTTCAAGGGTTTCGTGCGCACCGGTATGCTGACCACGAAATCCGCGCCTTCGCCGGGCGAACTGGAGACGCAAAGGCTGCCGCCCATTGCGGCCACCAGTTTGCGCACGATGGATAGACCCAGGCCCACGCCGCCGTATTGCCGGGTCAGCCCGCCGTCCGCCTGCACGAAGGGATCGAAGATGTAGGGGATCTTGTCCAGCGGGATGCCGATGCCCGTATCCGAGACCATGAGCACCAGGCGCCGTTTGTCCTGGGTTCCCGCCAGCCATGCGGCGGTGGAGACGGTCCCTCCCGGCCGGGTGAACTTGATCGCGTTGCCCGTCAGGTTGAAGAGCAACTGCCTGATGCGCACCTCGTCCAGCAGAACCAACTCGTACTCCAGTTCTTCGCCTATCGAAGTTTCCAGGTTCAGTTCGAGGTTGGCGGCCTCCACCTCGTAGACGCCCATGCCCATGCGCATCAACTCACCCAGGTGCAGCGGCGCCTCGTGCAGGCGCAGGTTGCCAGCCTCGATGCGGGCGGCGTCGAGCACGTCGTTGAGCACCCCCAGCAATTGCCTGGCGGAATAACCCGCGATGGAGAGCAGTTCGGCCTGGTCCTTGGTGATGGGGGTATCTTCGAGGGCTGAGAGCATGCCCATGATCCCGTTGAGGGGGGTGCGGATCTCGTGGCTGATGTTGGCCAGGAACTCGGCCTTGGCCTTGATGGCCGCCTGCGAGGCCGCGTTGGCCCGGCGCAGCGCGACCTCCTGCTGGATGCTGTCGGTGATGTCGAAGCAACTGCCGATGAACCCCGCGAAACGGCCCTGGGCGTCGTGGTATGGCCGCCCCCTGTCCGCCACCCAGCGCCACTGCCCCCGGCAGTTCAGGCGGTACTGCGCCTCAAGTGGTTCCTTGCTGGAAAGGGCGCGCTCGAACACCTCCTGGTAGATGGCCTGGTCGTCGGGGTGTATGTTGGCCAGCGGGCCGGCCGCAAGCTCCTCGCCGAGGGAGCGGCCTGTGAAACCCTGCCAGGTGCGGTTGCAGTAATCCAGGCGGCCCTGGGCGTCGGTGCGCCAGACCGGGGTTGGGAAATCCTCCAGGTAGAGAAGCTGGCCGGAGAAGAGCGCCTCGCAACAGAGGTCGCCGGTGCTGGGGCAGACGCTGTTGCAGGAGGGGCAGCGGTCCTTGGGGTTCGTTCCCCGCTTCTCCCTGGGCGGGCGCGGGTCGCGGGAACCCGTCGGTCGTTGGCAGGGCGGGCATTGGCGCGATGCACTCCGGACATCCTCGCTGGAGGCGGAAGGCGGATTCCCCGCGCACGTGCAGGAGGTGGGTACTGAGGCTTGGCCTGACTCCGATGTGGTCTTGGCCGCATTCAAGCGGGCTGTATCCTGCTCCGGGTGAGCGTCGGGGAGATTTGAGCGTTTCGCCATACACAGTTCCGTTGCACCGATGCAGGAAGCCTGTAAAGTCGAGAAGCCATGCTCGCTCCTTCCATGCTTGCCCCAAGGCTGCTAATTACACAACAATTATCCGCGATCGCCTTCCGGGCGATCTCGAAGCGCACCTATGGCCACGCGCCGCCGAGGCCAGGCCAGGCAAACCCGGGATGGAATTGAAAGGGACGGCAGCGCCGTCCCTGGTGCCTATCGGATCAGCTTCTTCCGGTCTTCCAGCAGCAGCTTGTAGTTCACCGAATCCTCAAGAGCCTGCCAACTGGCCTGGATGATGTTGTGGGAAACGCCCACCGTGGTCCAGGTGTCCTGATGGTCGCCGGAGGTGATCAACACGCGCACGTTGGAGGCCGTGCCCGTGTCGGTCTTCGATTTGGCGTTGAGCACCCGGACCTTGAAGTCCAGCAGCCGGATCTCGCTTATGCGCGGGTAGAACCTCGCGAGGGACTTGCGCAGGGCGGTATCCAGGGCGTTCACCGGGCCAAGGCCCGTGGCGGCGGTATGCTCCACGTTGCCGCCCACCTGGACCATCACCGTGGCCTCGGCCAGGGGGTTCTCGCAGTCGGCCTGCTTCCAGTCCAGCATGCGGTACTTGACCAGCGTGAAGTAGCGGCGCGAAAGGCCAAGGGCCCGGCGCATGAGCAGCTCGAAGGATGCCTCCGCGGCGGAATACTCGTAGCCGAGGGCCTCCTGGTCCTTGACCTGCTGGAGGATGTCCAGAACCTCCGGGGAGCCCTTGTCCAGCAGGATGCCGTATTCCTTGGCCTTGAACAGGATGTTGGACTGGCCGGACATGTCCGAGAGGACCACGCGCTGGACGTTGCCAACCTTCTCCGGCTGGATGTGCTCGTAAAGCATGGAGTTCTTGGCCACGGCGGAAACGTGGATGCCACCCTTGTGCGCGAATGCGGCCTCGCCCACGTAGGACTGGCGGGAGAAGGGCACCCGGTTGGCCACCTCGTCCACGAAGCGCGACACGGCCGTGAGCAGGGCCAGGTTGCCCTTGGGCAGCACGGGCTTCTTCAGCTTGAGCTCCATGGTGGGGATGATGGAGCACAGGTTGGCGTTGCCGCAGCGCTCGCCGAAGCCGTTCATGGTGCCCTGCACCTGCACAACGCCCGCCTGCACGGCCATGAGGGAGTTGGCCACGGCCATGTCGGTGTCGTTGTGGGCGTGGATGCCGATCTTGGCCAGGGGCAGGGCCTTCATCACCGCGTCGCAGATCTTGCGGATGTCGCAGGGCAGGGTGCCGCCGTTGGTGTCGCAGAGCA
>JBKICO010000021.1:0-3108 GCA_046567065.1 Acidobacteriota bacterium | reverse complement strand
CCCGGGCCAGGCTCTGGCCCGAGGACGAGGCCTACCGCATCGAGTCCGATCTGGACGTGCGCCACGACGTGGTGCTCCGCTCAACCCCGCCTTTTTCCCGCTGATTCCGCGCCAAACTAAAAAAGCGGGACCGCGCACGCGCGGCCCCGCTCCCTGATTCGTCGCCCTTGTTCCGCTACGTGAGCCAGAACAGGTCCAGCAGCACCCCCACGAACAGCGAGGCGGCCACCACGCCGTTGATGGTGAAGAAGGCCATGTCGATGCGGCTCAGGTCGTGCTCGGAGATGAGCCTGTGCTCCACCCAGAGCAGCGCGCCCGTGGCCAGCAGGAACCCGAAATAGCCCCAGCCCAGGGCCGCGCCCCAACCCGCCAGGGCGAACAGCAGCACCGCGTTGCCGTGCAGCAGCGCGGCCATGCACAGGGCGTTGCCCACGCCAAAGCGCGCGGGCATGGACCACAGGCCGTGCCTGCGGTCGAATTCCACGTCCTGGCAGGAATAGAGCACGTCGAACCCGGCCACCCAGCAGCTCACGCCCAGCCCGAACAGGGCCATGGGCAGGCTGAACTGCGGGGTCACGGCCAGCCACCCGGCCATGGGGGCCAGGCCCAGCACGGAGCCCAGCACCAGGTGGCACATCCAGGTGAAGCGCTTGGTGAAGCTGTAGAACCCGGACCAGATGAGCGCGAAGGGGGCCAGGGCCAGGCACAGGGGGTTCATGCCCCAGCAGGCGGCCACGAACACCGCCGCGCAGGCGGCCACGAAAATCCAGCCCTCAGTAACGCCAAGCGCCCCGCGCACCAGCTCGCGCCCCTGGGTGCGGGGATTGTGGCGGTCGTAGCGCAGGTCCAGCAGGCGGTTGACGCCCATGGCCCAGGAGCGCACGGCCACCATGGCCACGGTGAGCAGCAGGAAGGGCTTGAGCCCGGGCCAGCCGCGCTTGGCCAGGAACAGGCCCACGTAGGCGAAGGGCAAGGCGAACACCGAGTGCTCGATCTTGACCAGCCCGGCGTAGACCTTGGCCCGGGCGATCACGGAATCCAGGCCCGGCAGCGCGACGGAAGGCATCTTGAATGCGGCCATCGCCCTACTCCCCCAGGCGCACCACGCCGTAGTTCTTCTTGCCCTTGCGCACCAGCAGCAGCTCGCCGCCGATGAAGTCTTCGGCGGGGAAGGCGTAGCCCTCGGCCACCTTGGCGTTGCCCACGTACACGGCCCCGGCGGCCAGGTCCTTCCTGGCCTGGGACTTGGAGGCGCACAGCCCAAGCTCGGTGAGCAGGGTCACCAGGTCGGGGATGGCCTCCTTGGAGGCGTAGGCCTTGCCCGGGGCGGACTCCAGCGCGGCCTTGAGCGTGCCCAGGGCCACGCCCTCCAGGCCGCCCTTGCCGAAGAGGAACTCGCTGGTCTTGACCACGCTGTCGGCCTCGTCCTTGCCGTGGACCATGGTGGTCATCACGTGGGCCAGGGTGCGCTGGGCCTCGCGCAGGTGCGGGCGCTCGGCCACGGCCTGGGCCAGGGCCTCGATCTCCTCGCGGGGGAGGAAGGTGAAGTATTTCAGGTAGGGCACCACGTCGCGGTCGTCGGCGTTCATCCAGTACTGGAAGAAGGCGTAGGGGCTGGTCATGCCGGGGTCCAGGTAGATGGCACCTTTCTCGCTCTTGCCGAACTTGGCCCCGGAGGCCGTGGTGATGAGCGGGAAGGTCATGGCGTGGGCTTCCTGCCCGCCCTTGCGGCGGATGAGCTCCAGCCCGGCGGTGATGTTGCCGAACTGGTCGCCGCCGCCGATCTGCAGGGTGGTGCCGCTGGCCTGGCGCAGGTGGTAGAAGTCGTAAGCCTGCAGGATCATGTAGCTGAATTCGGTGTAGGAGATGCCGGACTCCTCGCGGTCGATGCGGCCCTTCACCGAGTCCTTGGCCAGCATGTAGTTGACCGTGAAGTGCTTGCCCACGTCGCGCAGCAGGTCGATTGCGGAGAGCTTGCTGGTCCAGTCCAGGTTGTTGACCACGTCGATGGAGGCGCCGTTGTCCGCGAACAGCTTGAGGATCTGGGCCTTGATGCGCTCGGCCTGGGCCGCCACCTGGTCCGCCGAGGTGAGCTGGCGCTCCTTGTCCTTGCCGCTGGGGTCGCCGATGAGGCCCGTGGCCCCGCCCAGCAGGGCGATGGGCTTGTGCCCGGCCAGCCCGAAGCGCATCAGGGCCAGCAGGGGCACCATGTTGCCGATGTGCAGGCTGCTGGCCGTGGGGTCGAACCCGCAATACATGGAGCGCCCGGGGGCGGAGAGGTGCTCGCGCAGCTCGTCCGCGCCGGAGGTCTGGTGCACCAGGCCGCGCCAGGACAGATCGTCGAAAATGTTCACGCTATTCTCCTTGCCAGGGCCGCACGGATGTGGCGCGGCCCGTGGTGTGATCGATTTCGCAGAGAGCGCCCTCCAGGCGCGCGGGGCCCTTGGCCACCTCGAAGCGCACGGGCAGGCGGTTCAGGAAGCGGCCTACGATGCTGCGGGCCTCCATGCCGATGATGGAGTCCACCGGCCCGCACATGCCCACGTCAGTGAGGTAGGCGGAGCCGCCGGGGAGGATGCGCGGGTCGTTGGTCTGCACGTGGGTGTGGGTGCCGAGCACCGCGCTGACGCGCCCGTCCAGGTGGTAGCCCATGGCCTTCTTCTCCGAGGTGGCCTCGGCGTGGAAGTCCACGATGCGCACCTTCACATCCTGCGGCAGGGTGGCCAGCAGGGCCTCTGCGCGGGCGAAGGGGCAGTCCACGGCCTCCATGTAGGTGCGGCCCAGCAGGTTGAGCACCGCGAAGGGTAGGCCAGAGGTAGTGTGGAACACGCCCAGGCCGTTGCCGGGAGCGCCGTCGGGGTAGTTGGCCGGGCGCAGCAGGCGGTCCGTCTCCCCGAAAAAGTTGTAGATGTCCTTGTGTTTCCAGATGTGGTTGCCGCTGGTGAGGGCGTCCACGGGCAGTGCGAGCAGCTCTTTGGCAGCCCTGGAGTTGAGGCCGATGCCCCCGGAAGCGTTCTCGGCGTTGGCCAGCAACGCGTCCAGCTCCAGGGCGCGGCGCAGGCGCGCCGCGCTGTCGGACAGGGCCTTGCGCCCGGAGCGGCCGACGAT
>JBKICO010000020.1:0-5246 GCA_046567065.1 Acidobacteriota bacterium | reverse complement strand
CCCGTGGTGGCGTAGCCCACCTCCACCTTCTGGACTTCCGCCACCTTAGGCGTCAGCACGCTTTCCACCGGGAAGGGGATGTGGTAGTGAGGCCCCGGAGCCGTGGTACGGTCGTAGGCGCCGAAACGCTTCACCACGCCCACCTCGCCGGGCTCCACGATGTAGATGCCCGAGGCAAGCCAGAGCAGGGCCAGGATGATGAAGATCACCTTGGGCCCGCCGGGGAAGTTGAAATTGAAATCGCCCAGACGCTTGAACTCGTCGCCCAAACCCTTGAAATCAGGCCCCGAGCCGAACTGGCGTTGCCGTTTGTCCTGAAGTTTTTCCCAATCCCAGTTCATCTGAAAACTCCCTGAAGGTGCAGGCCGGAACCAGACATGAAGCCCATCGTTCCAGACATATTCAGAGCATACGACATACGGGGAATCGTCGACAAGGACTTTGACCCCGATTGGGTGGAGGTTTTTGTCCGCGCCTGCGGGGCGTACTTCCTCGAAAACGGCTACCGGCGCGCCGTGGTGGGCCATGACGCCCGCCTGAGCTCGCCCGAATACCAGCTGCGGCTGGCCCGGGGCCTTGCCTCCACCGGAGTGGACGTGATCCTCGTGGGCATGGTCTCCACCCCGGTGTGTTATTTCGCAGCCAAACACCTGGGCGTCAATGCCGGGGTGATGGTCACGGCCAGCCACAATCCGCCCGAGTTCAACGGATTCAAGGTCATCGCCGGGCCATCCACCATCTACGGCGACGAGATCCAGGCCCTCTACTCCCTCATGGCGGCGGGCGGCTTCCCCACGGGCGCGGGGCTCATCTCGACCCACGACGTTCTGCCCGCCTACATTGAGGAACTCACCAGCCAGGTGAAGCTCACGCGCCCCATCAAGGTCGTGCTGGACGGCGGCAACGGCGCGGGCGGCCCTGCCACGGCCGCCGTGCTGCGCGGCATCGGCGCGGAGGTTGTGGAGCTCTACTGCGAGCCCGACGGCAACTTCCCCAACCACCACCCCGACCCGGTGGTCGAGAAATACATGACCGACCTCATCGCCCGGGTGCGCAGCGAGGGCGCGGCCTGCGGCATCGGCCTGGACGGCGACGGCGACCGCCTGGGCGTGGTGGACGAGACGGGCCGCCTGCTCTTCGGCGACCAGCTCCTGGCCATCTACGCCCGCGAAACCCTCAAGGACTTCCCCGGGGCCACCGTCATCGGCGAGGTCAAGTGCTCGCACCTGACCTACAAGGACATCGCGGCCCACGGCGGCAACCCGGTGATGGGGGCCACGGGCCACTCGCTCATCAAGGCGCGCATGCAGGCCACCGGGGCCAAGCTGGCGGGCGAGATGAGCGGGCACATGTTCTTCGCGGACCGCTACTACGGCTTCGACGACGCCACCTACGCGGCCATGCGCTTCCTCGAGGTGCTGGACCGCCACCCCGAGGCCACGGCGGGCACGCTGCTGGCCGACTGGCCTAAGACCTACAACACCCCCGAGATCCGCTTCGACTGCCCCGACGCCATCAAGTTCGACGTGGTGCGCCGGGCGCAGGAGTATTTCCGGTCCCGCTATGACATCATCGACGTGGACGGCGCGCGCGTGCTCTTCCCCGACGGCTGGGGCCTGATCCGGGCCTCCAACACGCAGCCGGTGCTGGTGCTGCGCTTCGAGGCCGAGAGCCCCGAACGCCTGGCCGGGATCAGGGCGCTCATCGAGGAGCCCCTGGCGGGCTGGATCAAGGAAATGAGCTGACCGTGCTGCGCAAATACTGGAAATGGTTCGCCCTCGCGGCGCTGCTCACCGCGGTGGGCCTGGCGGTCTGGCGGCCCGGCATGCAGGACCGCGAGGCCAAGGTGCTGGCCACGGCCGAGGCGCGCACGGGCGACGTGCGCAAGGTGCTCCAGGCCACGGGCATCGTGAAGGCGCAGGTGGGGGCCATCGTGCGCATCGGCGCGCGCGCCACCGGCACCATCAAGGAGATGCACGTGCGCGTGGGCGACGCGGTGAAAGCCGGGCAGACCATCGCCGTCATTGACGACCGCGAGTTGCAGGCCCAGCGCGAGGAGGCCCTGGCCAAGCTGGAGCGCGCCAAGGCCGAAAAGCTGCGCGTGGACGACGTGTACCCCCGGCGCATCGCCGAGGCCGACGCCCAGCTCAAGCTGGCCGAGGCCCAGTGGGACTACGCCAAGGCCAACGCCGCCCGCCAGACCCAGCTTTTGCGCCAGAACCTGGTGGCGCGCGACACCCAGGAGGCGGCCATGCGCGAGGAACTGGTCACCGCCAACACGGTGCGCGCCCGCAAGGCCACGCTGGACCTGAACAAGACCGAGTTCGCCAAGGAGAAGGTCAAGGCCGACAAGAGCGTGGAGGAGGCCGAGGCCGGGTTGCAGACCATCGTCACGCGCATCAGCTACACCCGGATCGTCTCGCCCATCGACGGCGTGGTCAGCCAGGTCAGCACCCAGCAGGGCGAGACCGTTGTGGCGGGCCTGCAGGTGGCCAACCTCATCACCGTGCTGGACCCCACCCGCCTGGAAATGTGGATTTACGTGGACGAGACCGACGTGGGCCAGGTGAAGCCGGACATGCCCGTGGAGTTCCGCGTGGACGCCTACCCGGACACGGTTTTTAGCGGCAGCGTGGAGACGATCTACCCGCAGCCGGAGATACGCGACAACATCGTGTATTATCAGGCGCTGGTGCGCTTAAGCGCGGACAACGCCTCCCGCCTGCGCCCGGAGATGACCACCCAGTGCCAGATCGTGGTGCAGAAGAAGACCGGCGTGCTGGTGATACCGAACGCCGCGCTCAAGTGGGTGGACAACAGGCAGACGGTGTTCCTGGTCGAGGGTGGCAAGGCGGAGAGGGTTTACCCCGAACTGGGCCTGGCCGGACTCAACGAGACGGAGGTGCTCTCGGGGCTTAGCGCGGGGCAACTGGTGGCCACGCAGATCGTGCTGCCCGGCGCCGGGAAGAAGAGCGCACCCGCCCCGAGCGGTCAGGCCGGAGGACAGCAGTCCGGGCCGCCGCCGATGAGGCGTTAGCTCCTTTCGAAAGCGTACAACCCATCCAGAAACCCCACCTGCAACGACCCAGGCCCCGCCGCTCCGGCGGCGGCCTTGGCCCCGCACTCGCCCATCACGGCCATGGCGTGCAGCGTGGCCGTGAAGGCGTCCGCGTTCACGGCCAAAAACGCCCCCACCAGCGAGGTGGCGGTGCAGCCCATGCCCGTGACCAGCGTCATCATGGGGTGGCCGCCCTCCAGCAGGTGCGTGCGCTCCCCGTCCGCAATCACGTCCACGGCCCCGCTCACGCACACGGCGCAGCCGTACCTTTGGGCCACCGCCCTCGCAGCGTCCACGGCCTGGACGCTCTCGTGGGCGCTGTCCACGCCCTTGGACTGCGCATCCATCCCGGCCAGAAAGAGTATCTCCGAGGCGTTGCCCCGGATGGCCGTCATCCTCACTTCCTTGAGCAGCCTCGCGGCCAGCTCGCGCCTGAAGCTGGTGGCCCCGCAGGCCACGGGGTCGAAAGCCACGGGAACCCCGGCGGCGTTGGCGGCCTTGCCCGCAACGAGCATGCTCTCCACGTAGGCGGGCGCGGGGGTGCCCATGTTCAGCACCACGGCGGAAGCGAACCCGGCCAGCTCGGCGGCGTCGGGCGCGGCGTGGCTCATGGCCGGGGAGGCCCCCAGGGCCAGCAGGGCGTTGGCCGTGACGTTGGTGACCACGTTGTTGGTGACGGAGAGCACCAGCGGGGCGCGCTGGCGGATGGCGGCGATGTCTGCGCGGAGTGCTGCGCGGTCGATCATGGCGGGCTCCTTGGCGGAGCGCCGGGTGGTTCGGGGAGGTGCCGAGCCTGTGGCGGCACGAATTCCGATTCCCTCCGGCAGTCCGAACTGCGTCAGGTTCAATGGGTATGATCTCAGTTCCGGCGCGGAGGCCGGAACACCCCAATCGGCGCAAGCAGACTAGCCCCGTGCCCGGATCGATGCAAGCGCCAGGACGGGGCGGACGCAAACCCTTCGCCCCGCTGCGTGTTGACTTGCCCCGCCCCAGGGCGTAGCGGCCCGCAATCACCGCACCCACCGGACCAGACAATGAAGCCTTCCCACACGCCACACACCCACGGCCAGAATCAGGCCCCCGCAACCCTCTTCAACTTCGGGTTCATCGGCCTGTGCCTGCTCATCTTCCTGGCCTACTGCAACATCACCGTCTACTACAGCCTCTACGTCCACCTCGCGAACATCGGCATCCCCGAGGGCTGGCGCGGCTTCCTGATCGGCAGCTCCTCGCTGGCCACCATCGCCTGCTACCTGCTGCTGAGCCCCTTCATGACCAGGCGGCGGGCGGCGGCCTGCGCCATCGCGGGGGCGGTCACGCTCATGGCCTGCGGCTCGGGCTACCTGTTCCTGCAAAGCCCCGGAGGCATCCTGGCGCTGCGCCTGGCCAACGGCCTGGGCATCTATCTGATCATGGCCGCCTCCATGACCCTGCTGGTTTCCCTGATCCCCACGGAGCGCAGCGGGCAGGCCTTCGGGCTCTATTCGGTGGCCATCCTGCTGCCCTACTCCATCGTGCCAAGCGTCTTCGACGCCCTGGGCCAGCGCCTGGGCTCGCTGGCGAACGGCTACACCATCATGTCGCTGTGCCTGGTTCCCGCCATGGCCGTGGTCTTCGTGGTGGGCAGGCGGCAGAAGGCCGACACCCGCCCGGAGCCCAGCGTGAGCCTGCGCGACATGTACGCCAACGCCGCCCGGCCGCGCATCGCCCTGCTGCTTGGCATCAACGCGCTCTACATCATCGGGTTCTCGTCCATGTTCTTCATGGCCAAGGGATTTTTTGAGTCCAAGGGGTTCCAAGGGGTGGGGTTCTTCTTCACCATGCAGATGATCTGCATGATCGTCCTGCGCCTGATGGCCAACCGGCTCTTCGACAGGGTGCGAAAGCTGCGCCTGGTCCGGCTGAGCTTCGCGCTCACCGCAGCCGGATTCGTGATGCTCACCTGGGCGCAGGGGCTGGGCATGGTCTGCGCCTCAGCCCTGCTGCTGGGCGTGGGCATGGGCCTAAGCTCCCCGGCGCTTTACGGGCTGATGTTCACCATCTCGGACGAGCGCTACCGGGCGGTGAACTCCAACCTGATGACCATGTCCCTTCAGACGGGCAGCTTCCTTGGCCCCATGATCGGCAGCGAGGCCGTGCACCTGCTGGGCTACGCGCACTTCCCCCTGGTGAACGCCGCCGTGATCCT
>JBKICO010000019.1:0-5470 GCA_046567065.1 Acidobacteriota bacterium | reverse complement strand
CCAGGCCGTCGTTGACCACCTTGAAGTCGTCCAGGTCCAGGAAGAGCACGGCAAAGTCATGCCCGCCGCCCTGCCTGGCGAGGGCCGCGTCCAGCCTGAGCTTGAACTGGGCCCGGTTGGGCAGGCCGGTGAGCTCGTCGAAGAAGGCCTGGCGCTTGAGCCGCTCCTGGGCGCGCACGCGCTCGGTGATGTCCTCGAAGACCACCACCGCGCCTGAAAGCTTGTCGCCCGAGGACAGGGGCGTGGCGAAATACTCCACGGGGAAGCTGGAGCCGTCCTTGCGCCAGTACACTTCGTCCGTGATGTGGCGGAGCTTGCCGTCCTTGAGTGTCAGCTCCAGGGGGCACTCCTCCAGCGGATAGACCGAGCCGTCGGAGCGGGTGTGGTGGAAGAGCCAGTGCGCCTCGTTCCCCAGCAGCTCCGAGGAGGAGAAGCCGGTGATCCTCACCACGGCCGGGTTGGCGAAGCTGATGCGCCCATGCAGGTCCAACCCGAAAATGCCTTGGCCCACCGAATTGAGGATGGCCGCGTTGCGCTCGCCCAGGGCTTCGAGGCGCTGTTCGGCCTGGAGCCGCGCCACCGCCTCGGAGAGCACGTTGGCCACGGCCTGCAGGGTGTGGACCTCGTCCTCGGTGAAACGCCGGGGGGAAAGGGAATGCACGCCCAGGGTGCCGTAGGGCTGCTCCGCCCCCAGGATGGCCACGCTCATGCCGCTGACCACGCCGTGCTCGCGCATGATCCGCGAAGGCGCGAAGCGGGCCTCGGAATCGATGTGCTCCATGATGACCGGCGTGCTGGACTTGAGCGCCAGCCCGGAGTGCGAGGCGTCCAGCGGCACCCGGGCCGAGCCCACGCTGCCGGGCCGCCAGCCCACCCCCGCGCACAGCAGCAGGTCGCCCTCCGGAGTGAGCTCCAGCATGGTGGTCAGCTCCACGCCGAAGAGCGTGGCGACCAGCCTGCAGGTCTTGTCCATGAGCTCGTCCAGGCTCTGGCTGGCCAGGGCGAACAGGCCCAGCTCCGCCACCACGCCCTGCTGGAAGGCCTGCCTGCGCAGGTGGGCCATGTTGCCGCGCTGCTGGGTGATGTCGCGGGCGAAGACGGCCACCCGGGTGACGGCGCCCGAGTCGTCGAACACGGGTAGGAGGTTGTTGTCGAATATCAGGGAGTTGCGGGCATCCTCGAAGCGCATGGGCTGGCCGCTCTCGATCACCCGGCGCACGCGGGCCATCCGCTCGCGGCACACGTCGGCGGACATGAACTCGGCCAGGTTGCGCCCGATCACGGAGCCGGGGGCCTGGGAGGTCATCTTGCGGGCCCCGTGTTCGTTGATGTCCAGGATGACGCCGTCGCGGTCCAGCAGGAACATGGAGTCCAGGATGGCGTCGAGCAAGGCGCGGCTGTCGCGCTCCTTGCTTCTGAGCGCATCCAGGGAACGCCGGTTCAGCTCTTCCCGCTCCGTCACCAGGGCGGTGACGTCGACCAGGAGCAGGGTCATGCCTGAGGGCGCGCCGGGCAGATGGGCGGCGGCCGCCAGGATGCGCCTGGTTCCTCCGGGCGCGGGCAGCTTCAGCTCGCCCCTGGAGGGCTCGGCCTCGGTGCAGGCCTCCAGCAGGGCTTCGAGGGGGGGGCGGCAGTCCTGGGGGAACAGATCGAGCACGGGCGCGCCGGGGCCTGCCCCCGCAACGCCGAGCAGGGCCTCGAAGGCGGGGTTGGCCATGAGCACGCGGCGGGCGGAATCCAGCACGGCCATGGCCTCCCCCAGGGAGGCGGCCATGAGGCCGCAACAGGCTTCATCCCAGGGCCAGCGGCTGGACGGCTCGTGGAGCTTGGGCTGGTCCGGTCCGGTCATTTTCCGCTCACACGTTGAAGAGGAAGTGGATCACGTCCCCGTCGCGCACCACGTATTCCTTGCCTTCCAGGCGCAGCACGCCCGCCGAGCGGCAGGCCGACTCGGAGCCGTTGGCCACGTAGTCGCTGTAGGAGATGACCTCGGCCCGGATGAACCCGCGCTCGAAATCCGTGTGGATGGCCGAGGCCGCCTTGGGGGCCTTCCAGCCGTCCTGGATGGTCCAGGCGCGGACCTCCTTGGGGCCGACGGTGAAATAGCTGATGAGCCCCAGCACCCCGTAGCTGGTGCGGATCACCTGGTCGAGCCCGGAGCTTTCGACACCGTAGGACTCCAGGAATTCCTTGCGCTCCGCGTCGTCGAGGCCGCCCATTTCCTCTTCCATGCGGGCCGAGACCTTGACCACGGGGGAGCCGGTCTTGGCGGCGTGGGCACGCACGGCCAGCACCTCGGGGCCATCCTCACCGAGGCCGTCCTCGGAGACGTTGGCGCAGTAGATCACCTTCTTGGCCGTGATGGGGCCCATCTCCGCGAAGAGCTCGGCCATGGCGGCCTCGTCGGAACCTGGCATGGAGGAGGCGGGCTTGCCCTCCATCAGGTGGGCCAGCAGCTTCTCGGCGGCGGCCAGCTTGGCCTGGTGCTCCTTGCCGGCCCTGGCCTGCTTGCGCAGGCGGTCCATGCGGTTCTCCAGGGCCTGGGCGTCCGCCAGGATCAGCTCCGTCTCGATGACCTCGATGTCTTCCAGGGGGTTCACGCCGCCGTGCACGTGCACCACGTCGTCGTCCACGAAGCAGCGCACCACGTGCAGGATGGCCTGGGTCTCGCGGATGTTGGCCAGGAACTTGTTGCCCAGGCCCTCGCCCTTGCTGGCGCCCTTGACCAGGCCCGCGATGTCGGTGAACTCCACAGTGGCGGGCAGCACGCGCTGGGGGTTGGCGATGCGGGCCAGGGCGTCCAGGCGGGGGTCGGGCACGGGGGCCACGGCCTTGTTGGGCTCGATGGTGCAGAAGGGGTAGTTGGCGGCCTGGGCGTTCTGGGCCCTGGTCAGGGCGTTGAACAGGGTGGACTTGCCCACGTTGGGAAGCCCGACGATGCCTATGGAAAGAGACATGGCGATCACCTTGGAGATGCAGGGATTATGGGCGCGCACAGGGCTGCCCTCGCGGGCGCGGCGCGCAACGCGGGCACATAGCGCGGCTCGGCCCCGGAGTCCAGCACTACCGGAGCCCCTTGGCTTGCGGCCCGGGCTTTGGTATCGCCGCCGGAGGCGCAGCGCGCCTACCCAAGCCATGCCCAGCAAACACAGCCCGCACCCCCTTTCGCTCCCGGCCCTGGCCGCCGCCCTGCTTCTGGCCGCGCTGGCCACGCTGGCGCATGCCCTGCCCGGCTCCGCCCAGACCAGGGAAATCCCCGGCGTGAGCCGCCCCATCGTCATCGGGGGCGACCGTGACTACCCGCCCTACGAATTCCTGGACAAGAACGGCCAGCCCGCGGGCTACAACGTGGACCTCAGCCGGGCCATCGCCGAGGTCATGGGCCTCACCGTGGAGTTCCGCCTGGGGGCCTGGGCCGAGATGCGCGCCGCCCTGGCCCGGGGCGAAGTGGATATCCTGGAGGGCATGTCCTACTCCGAGGAGCGCCTCCAGGAGGTGGAGTTCACCCCGCCGCACACCACCGTGGTGCACTCCGTGTTCGCCAGAAAGGACCTGCCGCCCGTCTCCTCCCTGGAGGACTTGCGCGGCCGCAACATCGTCATGCACCGGGGCGGCATCATGCACGACACCTTGGCGGGCATGGGCTTCACCGACGAACTGCACTTCAGCGACACCCCGGCCGACGCCCTGCGCATGGTGGCCTCGGGCCACTGCGACTATGCGGTCACGGCCATGCTCCCCGGGCTCTACATCATCCGCGAGAACAAGCTGGACAACCTCTACGTGGCCGCCCACTCCGTGGCCACGGTGCGCTACGGCTACGCCGTGAAGAAGGGCAACACCGCCCTCAAGGAGCGCTTCAGCGAAGGCCTGGCCATCATCGACAAGACGGGCAAGTACGAGCAGATCCGCCAGAAGTGGCTGGGAGTGCTGGAGGCCCGCCCCGTGCAGTGGGAGGCCGTGCTCTACTACGTGGGCGCTGTGGTGGCCCCGCTGGTGCTGCTGCTCGGGGCCACTGTGCTCTGGTCGCATTCGCTGCGGCGCAAGGTGGCCGAGCGCACGCGCTCCCTGACCAACGCCCTGGACCAGCTTGGCCGCAACCAGCAGCAGCTGGTGCAGGCGGACAAGATGGCGGCGCTTGGCATCCTGGTGTCGGGCGTGGCCCACGAGATCAACAACCCCAACGGGCTGATACTGCTGAACATCCCCATCCTGCGCAAGGTCCAGGCGGACACGGCCCGCATCCTGGACGATCACCTCGCCCGGCACGGGGATTTCCGCCTGGGCGGCATCCCCTACGAGCGCATGCGCAACGAGCTGCCCGCCATGCTGGAGGAGATGTTCGACGGCGCGCAGCGCATCAAGCGCATCGTCAACGACCTCAAGGACTTCGCCCGCAGCGACGAGGCCCGCGCCCGCGAGCCCGTGGACGTCAACCAGGCCGCGGGCAAGGCCGCGCGCCTGCTGGACCGCGCCATCCGCCAGGCCACGGACCATTTCAGGACAGACCTGGGCCAGGGCCTGCCCCCGGTGCTGGGCAACGCCCAGCGCATCGAGCAGGTGGTGGTCAACCTGCTGCTCAACGCCTGCCAGGCCCTGCCGGACCGCACCCGCGCCGTGACCCTCGCCACCCGCTACAACCGCGACTCCGACTGCGTGGAGCTCACCGTGCGCGACGAGGGCGTGGGCATAGCCCCCGAGCACATGCCCCACCTCACGGACCCCTTCTTCACCACCAAGCGCGCCCAGGGCGGCACGGGCCTGGGCCTCTCCGTGTCGGCGGGCATCGTCAAGGACATGGGCGGCGTGCTGGAGTTCCAGTCCAGCCCGGGCCACGGGACAGCCGCCACCCTCTCGCTGCCCGCGATCCAGCAGGGAGCGCCCCCGGCCGCACCAGAGGAGCAGCTGCCGTGAACACCCCCTCCCCCTCCTTCACGATCCTGCTGGTGGACGACGAGCCCGCCTGGCTGCGCTCCATGGCCCTGACCCTGGAGAGCGCCGCGGGCATCACCAACACCATCCCCTGCCAGGACAGCGCCAAGGTGATGGGCATTTTGGAGCAGGGCGGGGTCGGCCTGGTGCTGCTCGACCTGAACATGCCGGGCCTCGGCGGCGAGGAGCTGCTGGCCATGATCGCGGAGCGCCACCCGGAGATCGCCTGCATCGTGGTCAGCGGCATGGACCAGCTCGCGGGGGCCATCCGCTGCATGAAGCTGGGGGCCTATGACTACCTGGTGAAGACCGACGAGGAGGAGCGCATCGTGGGCGGCGTGCTGCGCGCCGTGCGCATGCTGGAGCTGCGCGACGAGAACCGCGAGGTGGCCAGCCGCCTTGTCACCGGCGGGCCGCGCCACCCCGAGGCCTTCACCGGAATCGTCACGCGCAGCCGGGCCATGCGCGCCATCTTCGCCTACCTGGAGGCCGTGGCAACCAGCCCCCAGCCACTGCTCGTCACCGGGGAGAGCGGCGT
>JBKICO010000018.1:0-6353 GCA_046567065.1 Acidobacteriota bacterium | reverse complement strand
CGTTATCTTCCAGCACCTTTGCTGTCAAGATCAGTGCACCTTAGGCCCTTGAGAGGCTGGCACCATCCCCCGGCTTGGCGTGCGGTTGAGAAACCCCGCATTCCTGATGCCTCTCAAGGAGGATTCCCTGCGTCAGGCATCCGGCGTCTCAACGGGGCAGCAAGTGGCCTCGCCTTGGTTACCGACACGGGTGGCGGACTGGCAGACTGCGCGCCAGGCACGGCATGTACGCGGCCCAGTTCGCCCGGTGGAGGACTTGCCTCCCGGCTTCGGGTGCCTCGGGTGCGGGGCGGCAGGCCTGGGTGGACGCTCGATGCGGCCTGGGCCTGAATAGCCTCGCCCGAAGGCTTCGTGAGCGGACGCCCATAAAGAAAAAGCGCCCGGACTTTCGTCCGGGCGCTTGGTGCTCGAAAGGGAGGCGAGGAGCTAGATCTTCAGCGCGGTCTTGAGGTCGGCCACGGCGTCGGTCTTCTCCCAGGTGAACTCGGGCAGCTCGCGGCCGAAGTGGCCGTAGCAGGAGGTCAGCCCGTAGATGGGGCGCTTGAGGTCCAGGCGCTTGGTGATGAAGTAGGGGCGCATGTCGAACACTTCGCGCACGGCCTTGGTCAGCTCGGCGTCGCTGAAGCGGGAGCAGCCCTGGGTGCTCACCAGCACGGAGACGGGCTCGGCCACGCCGATGGCGTAGGCGATCTGCACTTCGCAGCGGTCGGCAGCGCCGGAGGCCACCACGTTCTTGGCCACGTAGCGGGCGAAGTAGGCCGCGGAGCGGTCAACTTTGGAGGGGTCCTTGCCGGAGAAGGCGCCGCCGCCGTGGTGGCCCATGCCGCCGTAGGTGTCCTGGATGATCTTGCGCCCGGTCAGGCCGCAGTCGCCCATGGGGCCGCCGATGACGAAGCGCCCGGTGGGGTTGATGTAGATCTTGGTGTTCTTGTCCAGCAGCTCGGGCGGCAGGGCCTTGTGGATGACCTCCAGCTTGATGGCGTCCACGAGGTCGTCGTAGCTGATGTGCTCGTCATGCTGGGAGGAGACCACGATGTTGTCGATGCGCGCGGGCTTGCCGTTCTCGTACTCCACGCAGACCTGGGTCTTGCCGTCGGGGCGCAGGAAGCCGAGGATGTTCTCCTTGCGGACGTAGGCCAGGCGGCGCGAGAGCTTGTGCGCGTAGTAGATGGGCGCGGGCATCAGGGTGTCGGTCTCGTTGACGGCGAAGCCGAACATCATGCCCTGGTCGCCTGCGCCCTGCTCCTCGGGCTTGGTGCGGTCAACGCCCTGGGCGATGTCGGCGGACTGCTTGTCCACGGAGGAGATGACAGCGCAGGTCTCCCAGTCGAAGCCCATCTGCGAGCTGTTGTAGCCCACGTTCTTCACGGTCTCGCGCACGATGCCCGCGAAGTCGGCGAAGGCGGAGGTGGTGATCTCGCCGGCGATGAAGGCCACGCCGGTGGTCACCAGGGTTTCGCATGCGACGCGAGCTTCGGGGTCCTGCTTGAAGATGACGTCCAGGACGGCGTCGGAAATCTGGTCGGCCACCTTGTCGGGATGGCCCTCGGTGACGGACTCGGAAGTGAAGAGATACTTGCCCTTGGCTGCGGACATGAAGGTTCCTCCCAGGGAATATATTCGCCGGTTCGGCGATAAAGGCGAAATCATGCGGAGCGGCCTAAGAGGCCGCTAGGCCATGTGTCACAACTGCGGAAGCCTTGTCAAATGCCTCCGGGACATTTTTTTCAATCCAGCAGCAGGTTGTCGATCAGCCTCGCGCCCGGGAAGAACAGGGCCACGGCCAGGAGCGCCGGGCCGGAGGCGTCCTCCAGGGGGAGCATGCTCTCTGGGTGCACGCAGGCCACGTAGTCGGGCCGGGCCGAGGGGATGTTCTCCTTATAATATGCTGTCAGGCGCCGGGTCAGTTCCCCGGCGGAGGTGACCCCCTGGGCCTTCAAGGCGCGCGCGGCCTGAAGCCCCTTCTGGATGTGCGGGGCCAGGGCGCGGTCCTGGGCGGAGAGGTAGACGTTGCGCGAGCTCATGGCCAGGCCGTCGGCCTCGCGGTGGATGGGGCGGCCCTCGATGGCCACGGGGATATCCAGGTCGCGCGCCATGCGCCGGATCATGGCCAGCTGCTGCCAATCCTTCTGGCCGAACACCGCCGTGGTGGGCATGGCCAGCATGAAGAGCTTCGTGACCACCGTGGCCACGCCGTCGAAATGCCCGGGGCGGGAAGCGCCGCACAGCCCTTCGGTGAGGCCGGAGACGCTCACCTTGGTGGCGAAGCCCTCGGGGTACATGGCCCCGGGTTCGGGCAGGAAGAGCACGTCCACCCCGGCCTCGCGGGCCTTGGCCGCGTCGCCCTCGGGGTCGCGGGGGTAGCGGTCCAGGTCTTCATTGGGGCCGAACTGGGTGGGGTTGACGAAGATGCTGGCCGCCACCTTCCCGGCGTTGGCCCTGGCCCAGGTGAAGAGCGATATGTGGCCCGCGTGCAGGTAGCCCATGGTGGGGACGAAGGCGCTTGCGAGCCCCTGGCTCCGCCAGGACCAGCACACGGACTGGAATTCTTTGGGATCGGTGATGATCTGCATTGGGATGCCTCCCGGTGTGGAGTGGCCGGGTTCTACTCCCGCGCGGGGCGGGTGTCGAGGGGCGTCAGCCTGAGCAGGCTCGTGACCGGCAGGGTGTGGCAGGAAAATGTCCGAGCAAGCGAAAAAATTCCCCATATAGCCCTATGTGGGATGAAATGATTCCGATCCTGACTACAATGCCCGGTTACCAGCCAATCCCCTGGCTGGAAACCAACACCAGGAGATACAATGCATTCCCTTGAGTCATCCCAACACCGCGATCCACTCCGGCTCTTCGGCTCCGACCCGGTCCGTTCAGGACATGGGCGGTCCGCTCGAAGCTTGAAACACCATAAGTACCATACGGTGGTTCGCGCTTTGAGTTCCCATGACCCTCTGTATGCGAGGACCATGCACGTGATGGAGCACTACCTCGGCAAGCTTCCCGAGCCCATCAGGCGTTTGGCCATGCCCGCCCTGGCGCGCGAGATCAGGGAATTCACAGCGCTGTACAACCACCTGCGCAAAGCCGCCGTGATCGTTGAGAACCATCAACGCCTCCGCAGCGGAAGGAACGGAGCTACGACCGTTGCGGATCATGACGGGAATCGGTTTAAGCACCGAAAGCTCACCCAGGCCGAACAGGCGGAGCGCAGGGAACTGGTCCGCCGGGTCAAGGCGGGGGGCGCAAGAGAAGGCGACCTGCTTCGGTATCTTGAGCTTTCCGTCGCTTAACGCCAAGACATCAACCAAAGACCCGGATGTAACATCCGGCGACATACAGGAGACTACCGATGAGTAGCGAATCCATCGCTCTCAACTACATGATGGACAACGGGCTTGCGGACGATACGCCCAAAACGGCGCTGGGCCAGTTCGCCCAGGAAGAACACGGCCCGGGAGGCCTGTGGATCCAACCGGCCGGGCAGCAAACCGGCAACTCCGATTTTTCGGCCAGCGAAGGCCAACAGGACGCAGGCAACGGCATGAGCCCCTATGAGCGTGACGCCAGGGAAGCCAATCCCGGCTATCCGCCATCGTACCAGACGCCTGCGGAGCGGGAGGCCAGGGAAGCGGGCCAGCGCATCCATCAGGAAGGGATGCTCCCGAAGGACAGGCCTTGGGCGGAGGTTCTGCCGGATGGAGACGTACGCCTTGGCGACAACGCCTACCTGCGGTGGAAGCCACTTCCAGGGATTGCCAGCAGCCTTGCAGGCGGGCTTGTCGGATCTTTAGTTCCAGGTGGCTTTATCCCTCAAGGGGTCGCCGGGTATGGGGCCGAAGGATTAATCAGTGAACACGTCAGGTGGCCATGGTTCTCGTATGAACCACGGCAAGCAGAGGCCCGAAACAAGTAGGGAAATACTCCGTAATTTTGAGGCATTCGAAGACTCATCGCTCAGATACAGGGCTGGCTTCCGGGCCAGCCCTGCTGCCAGGGCTCTGGCAGCCTTCAAAGGAAGGCGAGACACTCGCCACAAACAACTCAACCGCAATTCGCCATATGCCTACCGTACACAACAAGGTACATCGCAACTATTCCAACAATATACGTCACAAAATCTCGAATCATGTCGCATTTTTCATGCATCGTACACCTCACACAGGAAACTCACATGGCGCAATGCTTCCGTAATAGATGCCAACATAGATGATTACAGCCCCCAGCAATCTTGATACGAAGAAATATACATAATCATCCCCAGAAAAATACATGTCCCTCACAGGACAAACCTCCTGATGCAGTAGATGATCAGCGCACTCACCGGCAACGCCGCCAGGAACGGGATCACGCTCAGAACCACCCTTTTCCAGACCGGGAGTTTATCTTCCCCCATGACACCACCTTCCCCGAGAGAGAAACCAATTTACCGTGAACGAACAGCGCCGGAAACAGCCAAGGCGAAATATGATAGTCGATATATAACTCACAAAGACTACAGAAGCAACTTCAATCGGCTTCATCCCAACAACTTCACCAGCCTGTGCTTCTGCTCCAGCTGGAACTCGCTGGTCAGGCTGGGGCGGTGGCCCTCGAAGCTGTTGGCGGGCTTGAGCCAGCTTGCCGACCCGGCCCCGCGCACGTCCTCCACTGCCTTTCTCCAGGCCGGGATGAGGCCGTCCGGCGCCTGCCACAGCGTGGCTTCGGCCCTGTCCTTGTCGGCGGCCAAGGAGCGCCAGAAGGTGTCCGCGTTGGTCCAGAGCTGGCCCTTGCGCCCGGCGTTGCTCACGCCCAGCCAGCGCAGGTTGGCGGCCTGGGCCTTGAGCGGAGCCTCCAGGCGCGCGCCGATGGCGGGCTCCAGCGCGTCCGCGTTGGCGTTCAGGTACTTGGCCAACGAATTCCAGGCCTCCGTGACCCGGCTCCAGCCCTTCTCCACCCCGTCCACGGCGGCGGTCACGGCCAGGGGCAGGGCATTGGCGTTCTGGTGCTCCAGGCCCAGGAGCACACGGCCCTGGTCCTGACTGAAAAGGTTGTTTTCCGACCTGTGCAGCGTTCCGTTGATGACGGCTTGGCCGTCCGTGCCCGGGCTCTGCCCCCGCAGGCCCGTGGCCGCCAGCGCCCCGGTTCGGCCATCCGAGAGATTGACGCGCTCGCCGATGCGCTGGTTCTGCTGGGTGAGCTCCAGGATGATGCCCAGGTGTGTCAGCGCCCGGCCCGGAGTCACCGTGGAGGGGATGGAGGTCTCCCTGATGTCCGCCGTGAAGGAGCCCTGCGCGCCGCCCAGGGCCACGGCCATGCGCTGGTAGGCGTCGCGCCAGGTGTCGCCCGCGTGGATGTTGAAGCTCACGGGCGTGCCGGTGAGCCTGGTGGTCAGGCCCAGGGCCGAAAGCAGCCCGCCGGAGCCGTCCGCGAGGCTGAAATCCTTCCCCGCCGCGCCCGTGATCGTGAGCGACTCGCCGCTGGTGGCGGCTGCCGTGGCGGACGAGGCCGAAGGAATGGACCAGGGCTCCACCGAGGCGCTCACTCCGGGCTGGGAGAAGCCGGTGGAGCCCGCAACCGCAGGGGCGGCGAGGTTCAGAACGGCGGGGGAGCCCATGATCTCGGCGCGCACCGCCTGGAGCACGTCGTTCCAGGTCCAGCCCGCGAGGACCATCACCGAATGGGAGCGGGCCTCGCCCCCGTAGGTGGAGGTGAAGGAGTATGTCCCGGCGGCCAGCGTTGTCGCCTGGGCGGGGTCGAAGGCCTTGGAGATGTAGGACGAGGGCTGCGGGGCGTCGCCCACGGCGAAGGCCAGGTCGTGCCTGCCCACGGCCAGGGTAGTTGCCGCGCCCGGGTCCACCGGATTGGAGCCGAACACGGTGGGCGCGGCGCTCTGCAGACCCTGGAAGGAATAGTTGCCCTCCCCGGCCGGGCCGACGGCGGGCAGCGCGGCCCGCACGCCGAGCTTGGCCAGCAGGTGCCCGGAGGTGTCCGCCAGGCTGAGATCCTGATCCTTGCGGGCGGGGTTCACGGAGAAGGTCAGCACCGATCCGGCCCCGGCCACGTCCGGCCCGAGCTGGAAGGCGGCGTTCTGCCAGGCCACGTCCGCTCGCACGGGCAGCCCGGCGTGGTTCACCGCCGCGGCCACCCCGGCCAGCACGCCGCCCCAGGTGTCGCCCTTGGCCACGTCCAGGCTCAGGCTCTCGGACTTGCCGCCCAGCGAAAGGTTGAAGGAATATTTGCCCGGGGCGAGGCTGGTTTCCTGCCAGGCCTGGAACCCGCCGGAGAAGGCCTTGAGCTCCGGCGTGGCCATGGAGTCCGGCAGGGCCACGCCGGACGCATAGCCTCGGGCCTCCTGCGGCCCTGTCACCAGCCGGGCC
>JBKICO010000017.1:0-3121 GCA_046567065.1 Acidobacteriota bacterium | reverse complement strand
CTGGGCGAGGGGCACTCCTACATCCGGCGCGAACTCGAGGCCCTGGGCAGGATCAAGGGCAAGGAGATCTACACCCTGGTGGTATTCTGCTTCATCCTGCTGCTCTGGGCCACGGACTCCTTCCATAAGATCAATGTGGTGGTCGTGGGCATGGTGGCTGTGATCCTGGTGCTCTGGCCCCGCTTCGGCGTCATGACCTGGCAGGAGGCCCAGAAACGCGTGCCCTGGAACGTGTTCATCGTGTACGGTGCGGGCCTCTCGCTCGGCGCGGCCCTGGTCAGCTCGGGGGCGGCCAAGTGGCTGGCCGGGGTGATGTTCTCGCCCATCGCGCCCATGGCCCAGGCCACGCAGCTCATCATCCTGCTCTGGGTCATCACCGGGCTGCAGGTGTTCTTCACCGGAGGCGGCCCCAAGACCACGGCGCTGACCCCCATCATCATCGCACACGCCACGGCCATCGGGGCCGACCCCATGACCTTCGCCCTGATACTCGGCCTGAACATGCCCCACCAGTACATCCTGCCGGTGAGCAACATGCCAAACGCCGTGGCCATGGGTACCGGGCACATCACCGCCGGGGAGCTTCAAAAGACCGGAGTGGTAATCAGCCTGCTGGCCGTGGTGTTCATGAGCGTCATGGTGCTGACCTACTGGAAGTGGGTCGGGATGGTCGCGGGCTAGCGGCGCGGCAACCTTCGGACCGGGCCACCCCGGGCGGTCCGCCGGGTCATCATGCGGAAGAATCCGGCGCGTTGTGCGCGGCGTGCCTGGTCATGAAGATGTCCAGGGCGTTGGCGAAGGCTTCGCGATCGCGGTTGCTGAGCGGCGGCGGCCCGCCGGTCATCACGCCGCCGTCGCGCAACTCGCAGAGCAGGTTGCGCATGGCCAGGCGGCCCTGGATGTTGTCCCTGGAGAACAATTCCCCCCTGGGGCTCAGGGCGTGGGCGTCCTTCTCGATCACCAGGGCGGCAAGGGGGATGTCCGCCGTGATCACCAGATCGCCGGGCTGGACGCGCTCCACGATGGCCGCGTCCACCACGTCGAAGCCCTGGCCCACGCGGATGGCGGCGATGTGCTCCGAAACAGGCACCTGGAGCGTCTTGTTGGCCACCAGGGTCAGGCCCGTCCGCAGGCGGATGGCCGCCCGGAACAGGATCTCCTTGATCGGGTTGGGCAGGGCGTCGGCATCGACATAGATGTGCATGGCGTATCCTTCGCTTTCTAGGCCGGTCCGCCAAGCACCTTGGCCACCCTGCCGACCGCGCCGCTGGTCAGCCGGACCTTGATGCCCCGCGAATGATGAGGGGCCTTGGTCAACAGATCCTTCACGATGCCTTCGGTGGTCTTGCCGGTGCGCTGATCCTGCTTGAGGATGATGAGCACCCGGCACCCCGGAAAGATGTTCTTGCGTTCCGTTCCATTCACGTTGTTGCTCCACGATACGCTTCAGGTTGCTGCGAAGAGCCTGCGTGTGCCGTTCCGGCCGTGATGTCAACCCGTGACAGCCTTCCACGGCGATCAAATCCGGAGCGTGGGCGCCCCTGGGCTCAGCGCCCACGCCGGACGGTCAGGAAAACAGCCGGGCGGACCGCCGCAGCTATCTGCGTCAGCCCGCCCGGGGAATTATCGGCGGCGATCAGGGCCTCAGTCGTCGTATTTCTTGGCGTAGGCGGCGTCGTTGTAGAGCGATTCGCCGTACTGAGCCTTCCCGAAGGAGCGGATGATGTTCTGCCCCTCCCCCGAGGCCACGAAGTCGATGAAGGCGGCTGCCGTTTCGGCCCCGGAGGTTGCGCCCTTGGGCTGGGCCAGCGCGTGGTAGGTGTTCACCAGCATCTTGTCGCCGGAGAAGAGCACCTTGAGCTTGGGCGTGTTGTTCTTTTCGGCCACCCAGGTGCTGGAGTCGGTCATGAAGTAGCCCTGCTCGGTCTCAGCACGCTTGAGCGTTGCGGTCATGAAATCCTTGGTGACGATGTACCAGGGGCCGGAGGGCTCGATGCCCGCCGCCTTCCAGATGGCCATCTCCTTCTGGTGGGTGCCGGAGTTGTCCCCGCGGGAGAAGAACGGGGCCTTGCCCTTGGCCGCGTCCTGGTAGGCCTGCACGGCGGTCTTGGCCTTGGAGATACCCGAAGGATCTGAAGCCGGGCCAACGATGAAGAACTCGTTGGAGCCGATGAGCGTCTTCTTGATCGCCCAGCCATCCTTCACGGCCTGATCGACCTTGGCCGGGGCGTGCACCATGACCATGTCCACCTTTTTGGCCTTGAGCATGTCCAGGGATTGGCCGGTCCCGGCCTTGTACCACTGCATGCTCGCCCCTTCCTTCTTGGCGAAGGCCTCGCCCAGTTGCTTCAACAGCCCGAGTTCGCCGGGGCTGCCGGTGGCCAGGCTGAACACCTTGGGGCCGGAACCGTAGGTTTCGGTGAGCTTGGGGGCATCCTGGGCGAAGGCGAAGCCGGGAACGGTCAGGAGGAATGCAAGCAGAGCGAGCAATCGGCGCATGGGTATCTCCTTATGCCTATTTTGGCATATGTTAAGATATCCGTGAGCGGTGCGTCAACTCGGGTGCGCCCAGCGTGTCCCGCAGCCATTCACCTCGGCTCCGGGCGCGAAATGACGCCACTCATGAACCTGAAGCTGCCCTGCTTCATCGTAAGCGCGCACGGTGGAGAAGTGATCGCCTCCCCCCGAACAAATGCGTTCAGAGGGCGCGGCTTGCGGCGTCGGCGATCAGCACGGCCAGAAGCAGCAGAAGGGATGAGTTCAGGGTTTGAAAGGCGAAACGTCCCCGGAAGCCGCCGAGCAGGCCTGCGGACATGACGCAAGCCCCGACGGCCACCAGCACGAACCCGAGCCAGCGCGTGCCCACCAGCCCGAGCGCGGGCAGCAGCAGGACGCTCAGCCCGTAGCAGGCCAGCCAGATGGAGGCGACGAAACCGGACCGTCCCCGGAGGCGTCCGGCGAAGACCGGCAGCCCGGCCGCGCGGTATTCGCCCTCGTGGCGCTGCACGAGCATCCAGAAATGGGGGACCTGCCACAGGTAGAGCATCCCCGAGAGGGCAAGGATGCGGCAATCGGATGGGTCGCCGCCCGCCGCGCACCAGCCCAAAAGCGGCGGCATGGC
>JBKICO010000016.1:0-3989 GCA_046567065.1 Acidobacteriota bacterium | reverse complement strand
GGGCACGAAGTGACGGTGTTCCTGCTGGACGAGGCTGTGTACTGGGCCAACCTGGGCATGGCGGAAAAGGTGCGCATACCCACGGGGGACGCCATGATCGACCAGATCAGGGAGCTTCAGGGCAAGGACGTGAAGTTCCTGCTGTGCAAGCCCTGCGCGGAGGCCCGGCTGATCGGCGCGGACGACCTGCCCGCCGGGTTCGAGATCAGCACCGCCGCGGTGCTCATCGACCTGGCCGCCGAGGCCAAGGTCTTCAGCTTCTAGGATAGCGGCCGCGCAACCCGTGCATGTGTTTCCAGTGTGCGGCACATTGGGCACAGTGCTTCAATCGTTAAAACATTTGAATGTTGTCGAGGCGTAGCGCGGCCTGCTCGCCCCTGAACCGGGCGGGAGGTCCGTGAAGCCCGCCCGCAGGGCGCAGAAAGCGAAACGAGGAGGCGAGATGAACCCCATTCTGAGTCTGGCGCTGGCGCTGGCCCTGCTGCTTCCGGCGGCGGGCGGGGCCCTGGCGGCCGAGTTCTCCGCGGATCTGGTCAGAACCGCCGGCGGGCAGCCCCTGCCGGGGGGCAAGGTCTACATCAAGGGCAGCAAGATACGCATGGAGATCCCCGTGGAAGGGCAGGAGCAGGTGATGATCGTCGATCAAGCCCTCGGCAAGGCCTACATGCTCCAGCCGGAAGCCAAGCTCTGCCTGGAGGTCCCCCTGGACCCCAAGCGCATGGGCCTGGCCGCGCTGCAAGGCCGGGAAAACCCGGCAAAATGGCGCAGGATCGGCCGCGAAACCATCGGAACCTGGGACTGCGAGAAGCGCACCCTCGAGTACAAGAACCCCGGCGGCGCAAGCGGAGAGATGACCGCATGGTACGCGGAACAGTTGGGCCAGCCGATCAAGTCCGTGCTCAGGGAGGGCGGCCAGAGCGTCACCATGGAGTATGCCAACATAAAGGTCGGCTCCATCGCCGCCGCGATGTTCACCGTGCCCGCCGGGTATCAACGGATGACCATGCCCTCCATGGGGCAGGGTGCGGGCGTGCCCGCGCCGGGCGCCAAGCCCGCCAAGCCTGCGAGGAAGGGCGCGCCCCCCGCCCAGGAGTGATCCTCCGGCCCAGAACATGCCTTCGCAGCCCCGTGCGCCCCGGACAGCCAACGCTCCCGGGGGCGCGGGGCCCCGCCTGGCCCGCCTTATCAACAATGACCACCGGTGACCGATGAAACGCGCGCTGTTCTACGTTCTCTACCTGCCTTTCTCGATGCTGTGCCTGCTCCTGCTGGCGGAAGTCGGCCTGCGGCTCTTTTCCGCGCCGGTGCCAAGCTTCGCGAGCTTCGAATTCCACCCCGACCGCGCGGGCGATTTCGCCCCGGGCCGCCACCTCACGGACACCCTCATCAAGGGCCTGCCCTACACAGTCACCACCAACTCCCAGGGGCTGCGCGCCACGCGCGAGCTGGCGCCCACGGGCGCAAACACCCTGCGCGTGCTCTGCCTGGGGGACTCCTTCACCTTCGGCGTCGGCGTCAACGACGGCGAGGCCTATCCCCCCCAGTTGGAGGCCATGCTGCGGGGCCGCTACCCCGGCCGGGACATCGAGGTCATAAACGCCGGGATGCCCTTCTTCGACGTGGTGGACGAGCTGGACTACTGGGAGCAGAAGGGGCGCGCGCTCAAGCCCGACCTGGTGATCTGCCAGTTCTACTACAACGACGTGCAGACCATGAACGGCGAATCCTTCCGCAGGGAGGCCCGGGCCAAGGCGGCCCCGTACAGCGCGTTCAGGCAGGTGCTCAAGCAGTCCAGGATATACGCCGCCGCCACCACTGCGGCCTACGAGCTGTTCAAGGCCAGGGTGCTCCCGGCGCAGGGCCAGGCCGTAAAGCCCGCCGACCCCTGGTACGAGGGGCGCTACTGCCCCAGGCCGTCCGATGAGGAGGCCAAGGCCCTGGATTCCGGCGTGCTGGACCAGGACAACCTGGAGGCCCTGGCCTGCCGCTGGGGCAAGTACTATGACGGGCTTCTGGCGCTGCGCGCCAGCGTGGAGGCCAGCGGGGCGCGCTTCCTGTTCCTCGTGGTGCCCGACGAGACGCAGGTCCGGCAGGAGCGGGTAGCCCCCTCCGCCTATCTGAACCCGCGCCTGGCTCGCGACGGCGTGGCCGCCATCGACCTGCTGCCCGCCTTCCGGGCGGCCCACCACCAGGACGGCGTGCCGCTCTACAACTCCCCTTTCGATTTCCACGCCAACAGGGCTGGCAACACAGTCGTGGCCACTCTGGCGGCCCGGGCCATCACCCTGAAGCCGGAGGGCGGCGTGGAGCTGCATGCGGCCCCCTGGTACGGGTTCGGGCACGTCTCGCGGGTCGGCCTGGCCGTGCAAGAGGGCGGCCTGGTCCTGCTGGGGGACGATGGAGAGCTCTCGGGCGACTGGGCGGCGGACGCGCGCATCCACGTGCAGGGGCTCCAGGCGGCCACGGACAGGGCCGAGATCACCAGCTATGAGGACACGCCCGGCGTGCTCGGGCTGATCGTCAGCTCCGCGAAGCCTCGGAGCTATTTTGAGTTGAAGCTGCACCCCCAGGTGTTCAATGACGCGGACAACGGCAGCTTGAAGGCCTACCTGAGCCTGGACGGCGGGCCGGAGCAACTGGTGCTGGACAGAAAAGATCACAGCTCGGGGGACGACGCCTACTTCTACAGCGTCTATTCCCCAGACAAGCCCTTCACCCGGGCCGAGCTGCGCTTCGTGGTGGGCAAGGGCACGGGCCTGGTCATCGACAAGAACACGGGCAACCCCCCCAGGCGCATGCTGGTGAGCATGGGGTATTGAGGGCGGGGCCGCGCCAGGCTTTCAGGCGTTGCAATCGGGGCGCGCCTCGGATAGGCCCACCCCTGCACGGCATCCCACTGGGCGAGGCGCATCATGCAGGACGTTTCCCTCGGCAATGTGTTCAGGTTCATCTGGCAGGCGGCCATCCTCTGGGCCGTCTACCGGGGCAGTTGCTGGTTCGTGGAGGCCGTGGGCCTGCCCCTGCCCGGCAACGTGGTGGGGGTGGTGGCGCTGTTCACCCTGCTCTGCCTGGGCGTGGTCAAGCTGGAGCACGTCTCCCACGCGGCTGATTTCCTCCTGCGGCACCTGGTGTTCTTCTTCGTGCCCATCACCGTGGGCCTGATGGATTGGGGCGCGGTGTTCAAGGAATACTGGCTGGAGCTCTCGGCCGCGGTGGTCGTCAGCTCGCTGCTTCCGTTCTGGCTGGTGGGCTCCCTGACCCAGTGGCTGCACCGCAGGGGCAAGCCGTGCGACATCTGACCACCCCCCTGCTCGTGGCGCTCACGCTGGCGGCCTACGTGCTGCTGCGCAAGCTCTATCTGCGCCGCCCCCACCCCCTGCTCAACGTGGTGGTGCTCAGCGCCGCCGTGGTGGCCGCCGTGCTCCTGGGCCTGAACATGCCCTACGCCGACTACGTTCCCGCACGCGACATCATGACCTTCCTGCTCGGCCCCGCAACCGTGGGCCTGGCCGTGCCCCTCTACCGCCATCGCGGGCTGCTGCGGCTCTACGCCCTGCCCATCCTGGCCAGCGTGGGCCTGGGCGCGCTCACCGCCATGCTCACCGCCGGGGCCATCGCCAAGTTCTCCGGGCTCCCGCGCGAGGTGGTCATGTCCATCCTGCCCAAAGGCGTCTCCATCCCCTTCGCGGTGGAGATCGCCCGCATGTACGACGGCGTCCCGCCCCTGGCCACGGCCTTCGTGGTGGCCACGGGCACCCTGGGCTCGCTTATGGGAGCGGTGTTCCTGCGGCGCGTGGGCATCCGCAACCCCGTGGCCCGGGGCCTGGCCCTGGGCACTGTCTCCCACGCGCAGGGCACCGCCGCCGCGCTGGAGGAAGGCGAGGAGCAGGGCTCCATGGCCGGGCTGGCCCTGATTCTGGCCGGGGTGTTCACGGCTGTGTTCGCTCCGCTGGCGGTGTGGATTCTGGGGTAGGGGGAATGGGCAGAAG
>JBKICO010000015.1:0-2580 GCA_046567065.1 Acidobacteriota bacterium | reverse complement strand
CGCCGAGATCGTGGGGCGCAGCCACTCGGGCGGCCCCAGGGGGTTGATGCTTGCGGAGAAGTCCAGGATGTCCTCGGGCGCGCATCCGGCGGCCTTGGCCAACTGCGCCACGTCGCCGCCGTGGTGGGACTGGATCATGCGCGCCAGGCCTCGCCGTCCAGGCCCCAGGCGCTGGCGGCCGCCTCCATGGCGGCGCGCACGGCGGGCTCATTCAGGCGCTTGGTGAGCGCCACCAGGCTGATGGGGATGCCCAGCGCCCCGCCCGGCCACACGGCCAGCTCCTGGCCGAGTATCCGCGAGCAGGCCATGTCCTCGCGCAGCAGGGAGAGCCCCTTGCCCGAGGCCACCATGGCGCGGATGGTGTGCTCGTCGTTGATGACGGCGGCGGTGCGCGGCTCGCTGCCCGCTTCGTCCAGCAGGGAGCGGGCCATCTCCACGAAGGGGCAGCGTTCGTGGAACCAGACCCAGGGAAGTTCGGCCAGATCGGCCACGCTGGCCTCGCGCAGCCGCTCCTCCCAGGCGGCGGGGCCGACCACGCGCACGCAGGCCATGGCCAGGGGCAGGGCGGTGAGCTGCGGGTCGCCGGAGAAGTCGCCGTAGGCGAACCCGGCGTGCATGGCCCCGGACTTGAGGCCCTGGGCCACGTCGTAGGAATCGCGGCAATCCAGGTGCACCAGGGCCTTGGGGTGGTTGGCCGCGATGTGGGCCACCATGGCGGGCAGGCGCAGGAACTCGGGGTCGGTATTGCGGGTCACCACCACGTCGCCCACGGCCTCGCCGCGCAAGGCCCGGGCCTGGTCCACCAGCTCCTGGGTGCGGGCCAGTGCCTCATGGGCGGTGAGGCACAGCCGCCTGCCGGAGTCGGTCACGTCCATGCCGCGCGCCGAGCGTGAGAACAGGCTCACGCCCAGCTCCTCCTCCAGGGCCTTCACGTGTGCGCTCACGGCGGGCTGGGAGAGGTGCAGCCGCTCGGCCGCGCGGGAGAGGTTGCCCTCCTCGGCCACGGCCACGAAGGTGCGCAGGTGGTAGAGTTCCATATCCTTCACCGATCCTAAAGGGTGCCTTCAGGCATTGCGATTGGCGCGGCGGGGCCGGGCCGGTCTATACGTGCGGGCATGAACTCAGGCGATCATGTCCCGGGCCAGGGAGCCCAGCAGGGCCACGGCGGCCTCCACGCGGGGGGCGTCGGGGATGCAGTAGCTGATGCGCAGGCAGTCCCCGAAGCGGTCCTGGGAGGAGAAGATCGCCCCCGGGGCCACGGTGATGCCGTGCTCCAGCGCCCTGTTCATGAAGGCCACGGTGTCCACCCCGCCGGGCAGCTCCAGCCACATCACGGAGCCGCCCTGCGGCCGGGTGGCGCGGGTGCCCTGGGGAAAGTGGCGGCCCACCAGGGCGTACATGGCCTCCATATGGGCCTTTACCGCCGGGCGCAAGCGCTTGAGATGGCGGTGATAGTGGCCGGAGCGCAGGTATTCGGCCACGGCCATCTGGGTGGGCGTGGCCGTGGAGACGTTGATGGTGGCCTTGATCTCCAGCGCCTTGTCCATGAAGCGCCCGGGCAAAAGCCAGCCCACGCGGTAGCCCGGCGAGATGGTCTTGGAGAAGGAGGAGCAGTGCAGCACCAGCCCCTCGCGGTCGAAGGCCTTGCAGCATTTGGGACGCTCGGGGCCGAAGTGCATGTCGCCGTAGACGTCGTCCTCGATGAGCGGCACGCCGCGCGCCGCCAGCAGCGAGACCACCTCGGCCTTGGCCTCCTCGGGCATGAGCGCGCCGTCGGGGTTGTTGAAGTTGGGCGTGAGCACGCAGGCGGCCACCCGGAAGCGGTCCACGGCCTGGGCGATGTCGGCGGGGCGCACGCCCCCGTCCGGGCTGGAGGGCACCTCCACCACGCGCAGGCCCATGTTCTCCAGCATGTGCAGGAAGCAGTAATAGCTGGGCGTGGCGATGACCACCGTGTCCCCGGCGCGGGCCACGCATCGCAGGGCGACGTGCAGGGCCTCCATGGCCCCGGCCGTGACCAGGGTGTCGGCCACGCCGCACTCGGCCCCGGCCTCCATCATGCGCAGGGCGATCTGGCGGCGCAGGGGCTCGTGGCCCTCCACCGGGCCGTAGAAGCCCACGCGCTCGCCCTCGTCCCGCAGCACCTGGCCCAGGATGCGGTTGAGCTGGTTGAGCGGCAGCAGGTTCTCGGCTGTGCGGGCCACGCCCAGGGGCAGGGTGTCCCGGCGGGACATGTTGGCGAGCACCGTGCGGATGAGCTCCGCGCGGTTGAGCGGCGCGGGCGGCGCGGACGGGTCCGGCCCGGGCCTGGCGCCGGAGTCCGGGATTGGGAGGCTGGCCTTGCCGCCCCGGATGAAGAAGCCGGACTTGGGCCTGGCCTCCAGCACGCCCTCGCTCTCCAGCCGGGCGTAGGCCTGGGAGGCGGTGGAGAGGCTCACGCGCATGGCCGTGGCCAGGCGGCGCAGGGAGGGGGCCTTGTCCCCCGGGCCGAGAGCCCCGGAAGCGATCATCTCCAGCAGGCTTACGCGCACGGTTTCGTAGAGGTAGGCGTCGGAGTTCATGGCCTCGTTTCCGGCGAAC
>JBKICO010000014.1:0-5299 GCA_046567065.1 Acidobacteriota bacterium | reverse complement strand
GCGGTAGTTGTTGGGGTCGAGTTCGAGCATCCTCTGGAACTTGGCCGCGGCGTCCTTGGGGCGCTCCAGCCTGAACAGGGCCACGCCCTGCAGGTTGAGGATGTCGGCGTTGTCCGGGGCCTTGGCGGCGGCTCTCTCCAGCAGTTGGAGGGACTTGTCCCAGATTTCGGCGGCCGCGAAGGCCTCGGCGGCCTCGGTCACGGCTTCGAGGTCGTCCGGGTTCTTCTGGAGTTTGGCCATGGCGGCCATCACGGTGTTCATGGCGTTGCCGCCCTGCATGCCCATCTCCGGCGGGGGGCCGGAGTTCTGCTGCACCGTGGCCACAAGTGAGGGATTGGCCGCCCGGTAGGCGAAGGACCAGGCGAACATGCCCAAAAGGGCCGCGAACATGACGGCGAGTACGGCCTTGGAGGCCAGGGGGGATGCGCTGTTAGTCATCTTGGAGCGTTTCCAGTTGTTTCAGGCGGCGTTCCAGGCGTTTCTGGCGGGAGGCCACGAAGGCCATGTAGCCGCACAGGCCGAGCCAGACCACGACGTTGGCAGCCAAAAGATAGTTTTCCTTGCCCATGTGTCCAACCTACCTCGTCTGATGCAGGAATATGTTTCGCAAAGCCGCGGTCTGCGCCAACTGGCGGGAGCGCAGCGTCACCAGCGCGGCCCAGAACAGCCCCACCGCCACGATGCTCACGATGAGCGTGGTGAGCATCTCGGGCTCCAGCCCGCCGCCCTGCTGGCCGAACACCGTGGGATGGATGGAGCGCCACTTCCTGGCTGAATAAAACACCAGGGGCACGTCCAGGAAGGCCACGATGCCAAGCGCCGCCCGGACCACCGCCCCCCGCTCCCCGCCGATTCCGGCCTGGCGCAGGATGAGGTAGGCGGCGTAGACGAACCACATGATGAGCGTGGTGGTGAGCCTGGGGTCCCAGGTCCACCAGACGTTCCAGATGGGCTTGCCCCACAGCGAACCCGTGACCAGGGCCAGGCCGGAGAAGAGCACCCCCGCCTCGCAGGCCGCGCCCGCGATCCTGTCCCAGCGCTGGTCCTTGCGCCAGATGACCATCACCGAGGCCCCGAAGACCAGCAGGAAACTCATCATGGCCCACCAGGCCAGGGGCAGATGGATGTAGAAGATCTTCTGCACCACGCCCATGGTCTCTTCCACGGGCGCGTGCACCCAGATGAACCACTGGGCCACGGACAGGGCCAACGCGGCGGCGAGGGCCAGCACGGAGATCATTTCACTCCTCCCCGGTGTAAAGATGCGGAAACAGCACGATGGCCGCTGCCGAAAACACCGCCGCGAAGGCGGCGGCCATGCCCAGCCAGTCCAGGGAGGCGCCCTCCCCCGCCGTCAGGACTCCCTCCAGGAGGCGAATCCCGGCCAGGAGCACGGGGATGATGAGCGGGAAGAAGACCACCGTCAAGAGCGACTCCCGGGAGGACTTGCCCGAGGCCAGCGCCCCCATGAGCGAGCCCAGCGCGGCCAGGCCCACGTCCACCGTGATCACGGTTGCCGCCCCCACCAGCGGAGAGCCCTCAACCGACTGGCCAAGGAAGGCGGCCACGGCCAGGGCGAACACGCACTGGCATACCAGCAGCAGCGTGATCCCGGCCAGGGCCTTGCCCAGCCAGACCGCCTGGGGAGGCATGGGGGCCATGGCCAGGCCCAGGCGCGCGCCGTTGTTCTCCTCCAGGGAGTAGAGCCCGTTGAACACCAGCACCTGGGCGAACAGCGAGGAGAGCCAGAAGATCGCGGCCGCAGCCAGGGCGGGCACAGGGTCGCCCGGCTTGCGCGAGAGGCTGAACACGAAGATGAGCAACAGGCCCAGCAAGGCCGTCTGGGCCAGGCCCTGGGCTCCGCGCAGGCTCAGGCGCAGGTCCTTGGAGGCGATGCGCAGGGCCGGGGTCAGCATGTGGAGGCTCCGGCCATGACGGAGGTGTCGAAACCGGCCACGGGGCCGTGGTAGGCCACGCGCCCGCGATCCAGGTGCAGCACTTCGTCCGCCTTGGCCAGGTCGCGCTCAAGGTGGTGGCTGACCCAGACCACGGAGCGTTCGCCCTGCCCCGCGCGCTCGATCTCCTGGTGGAGGATGACGCGGGAGGCCTCGTCCAGCCCGGTATCGGGCTCGTCCAGGAAGAGCAGCCGGGGGGCGATGCAGAACACCCGGGCCAGGTTGAGGCGCTGGGCCATGCCCCGGGAGAAGTTCCCCGCGCGCTCCTGTGAGAATTTCTTCAGGCCCACGCGCTCGAGGGCGGCTTCGAGGGCCTCGTCGCCCAGGCCCAGGCCGTAGAGCCCGGTCCAGAAGCGCAGGTTCTCCAGGGCGGTGTCCTCGGGGTAGATGAAGGTCTGGTGGCCCAGGTAGGCCATCTGGCCCTTGTCCAGGGAGCAGGACAGCTCCCCGGCGGAAGGGCGCGAGAGCCCGGCCATGACCCGCAAAAGCGTGGACTTTCCCGCCCCGTTGGCCCCGACCACCATGAGCACGCGGCCCGGGCGCAGCTCCAGGTCCACGCCCTTGAACACCAGGCGCTCGCCGTAGAACTTGGCCACGGACGTAAGCCGCAGCACGCTCCTATTCCTCTCCGCCCTGGCCCCTGCGCAGGCAGGCGAAACCAGCCAGGCACATGAGCGTGCCGCCAATCCAGAACCAGTTCACCAGCGGGTTGACGCTGACCTTGATGCTGGCGCTCTTGTCCGGGGTGAAGGCCAACAACGTGGCGTACAACTCCTCGCCCAGGGAGGGGATCACGGAGACCTCCGCGAAGGGCTGGGGGAAGTTCCTGTACAGGCGGCGTTCGGGTTCCAGCACACCCACGGGCTTGCCGCCCGAGGTCACGTCGATGCGCGCCTTGGCTCCGGAGTAGCCGGGAGTGGAGAACTCGTTCAGGCCGTTGTAGGTCAGGGTGTAGGAGCCCAGCTCCAGGGACTGGCCCGGGCTGACGATGGCCTCCTTGACCGCCTGGTACGGCCCGGAAAAGGCCACGCCCAAAAACACCAGGGCCACGCCCGCGTGCAGCAGCCAGGCCCCGAGCCCGCCGCGCAGGTTGCGCGCGGCCTTGGAGGTGGCCAGCAAAAGCGCCAGGCTCACCAGGGAGGAGACCGCGGCGGCCATGCCCACCAGGGGCACGGGCTTGCGGTAGCCCAGGGCGAAGAAGGCGGCGGCCGAAGCGGCCATGGCGATCACGGCGGCCAGGGCCCAGCGGGGTTCGCGCACGCCCTCCTTCCAGCTCATCCAGGGACACACGGCCAGAAGCAGCCCGATCAGCACGAACAGCGGGTTGCAGACCTTGTTATAGAAGGAGGCGTCCAGGCCCACGGTGTTCTGGCTCCACATGGAGGAGATCACCGGCCAGAGCGTGCCCAGGAAGACAACGGCCCCGCTGGCCAGCAGCAGCCAGGCCAGCAGCACCAGCAGCCCGGACAGGCTGGCCAGCCCGGCCAACTGGCGCACTGGGCGGGCGGACTTGCCCGCGAAGGTTATGAGCACGGAGAGGCCAAGCCCGGTGAGGATGAAGAGCAGCAGCGGCCGCCCCACTCCACCTTCGCCGAAGGCGTGCAGGGATTCCACGACCCCGCTGCGCACCAGGTAGGTGGCGAAGTAGCACAGCAGCATGGTCAGGGCGGCCAGCAGCACGTTGGTGCGCGGCAGCGCGCCCCTGCGGTTCTCGATGACGGCCGTGTGGATGAAGGCCGTGGCCGAGAACCAGGGGATGAGCGAGGCGTTCTCCACCGGGTCCCAGGCCCAGTAGCCGCCCCAGCCCAGCTCCATGTAGGACCACCAGCAGCCCAGGATGATGCCCGAAGTCAGGAACACCCAGGAGAGGGTGGTGATGGTCCGCGTGTTTTTCAGCCAGGAGGTCGGCTCGCCCGAAATCCAGGAGGCCAGGGCCAGGCAGCCGGGGATGGCGAACCCGGCGTAGCCCAGGAACAGCAGGGGCGGATGGAAGATCATCCCGGGGTTCTGCAGCAGGGGGTTGAGCCCCTTGCCGTCGGCCGGGGCGGGCACGAGCTTCAGGAAGGGGTTGCTCGGCCCCGTGAGCAGCAGCAGGAAGAAGGCCTCGGTGGCCAGCAGGAAGAGCCAGAAATAGAGCTTCGTGGTGTTGGAGCAGCGCTGGTAGCCCGGAGTCATGGAGAAGATCAGGCCGAAAAGCGCCGTCATCCAGGTCCAGAACAGCAGCGATCCGGCCTGCCCGGCCCAGAAGGCCGTGACCACGTAGAAGGTGGGCAGCACCGAGTCGGTGTAGCCCGCCACGTATTCATAGGAAAAGTCCCGCTTGAGCAAGGCCGTGAACATGACCACGGAGACGGCTGTGAGCACCGAGAACAGCACCGCCTGGGCGGTTTCAAGCCATACGGGGCGGCCAGCGTCCTTGTTCCAGAGCTGCCACGCGGCGATGCCCGCGAAAATGAGCGAACCGACAAGGGACAACAAAAGCGCCCAGTGGGCAGCGAAATGCATACGGTCTTCCTCCGGGCGTTGGGCTTGGCGGCTGGAATCAGCCCCGGTTATCCTTGCGGTTTTCCTTTTCGTACTTGGAGGGGCACTTGGTCATCAGGCTGTTGGCGGAAAAGCCGTTGCCGCCGGGGGCCAAGCCGCCCTCCACGATGACCTCCACGCCCGCCTTGAAGGTGTCCGGCACGGCGCCGGTGTAGACCACCTGCATGGTCTTTTGCGCGTCGTCCTTGTCGATGAGCGTGAAGCTGACGCCCAGCCCGCCCGGAGCCGGGACGATGCCCTGCTCGGCCACGGTGCCGAACAGGCGGGCCTGCTTGAGCTGCTCCGGCTTCATGGCCAGCGCCTCGCGCACGTTGAGGAAATACACCGCGCCTTCGTCAAATCCAGATGCAATGAGCCAGCCGAGCCCTCCCAGGAAGAGCACCGCCGCCACCGCGTACAGGGACTTTTTGTTGTTGCCGGCCATAATCACTCCTTGGCGGGGCCGTGACTGCGCAGAAGCTTTTCGCGCTGGACCCTGGCGAGCTGTCTCATATCGGCCACCTCGTCGGTCTCGTCAACGATTTCCTTGCCCAGAATTTCCTCGAACACGTCCTCCAGGGTGATCACGCCGCCCACCCCGCCGTATTCGTCCAGCACCACGAACAGGTGCATGCGCGACTCGATGAATTTGCCCAGCACCTTGTCCAGGGTCATGGTGTCCAGCACGAACTGCACGGGCTTCATGACCTCGGAGAGCTTGAGCCCGTGCTGGTCGTTGGCCAGGGCGTCGAACACCTGCCTGCGGAACACGATGCCCACCACGTTCTCGGGGTCGTCGTCCTCGTAGACGGGCACGCGGC
>JBKICO010000013.1:0-2574 GCA_046567065.1 Acidobacteriota bacterium | reverse complement strand
AGGGCGCCGACCCCGCCGACCTGGCCCTGGCCGGGACGCTCCTGGCGGGCCTTCTCTGCAACGACACGCGCCTGGAGCCCGCCGAGGGCGGGGTTTCGGTCATCGGCGACCCCACCGAGGCGGCGCTGCTCGTCTCCGCCGCCAAGGGAGGGCTGGACGCGGGGCAGGCCTCGGCGGCGCTTCCCCGCCTGGACACACTGCCCTTCGAGTCGCAGCACCAGTACATGGCCACCCTCCACGCCCGGGAAGGGGCCGCCCCGGTGGCCTTCGTCAAGGGCGCCGTGGAGGTCGTGCTGGACAGGGCCTCGTCGCGCGTCGGCCCGGACGGCTCCCTCTCGCCCCTGGACGCCGGGGCCGCCAGGGCGGAGGCGGAGCGCATGGCCGCCCAGGGCATGCGGGTACTGGCCATGGCCCGGAAGACCATGCCCGCCGGCACCGCTACGCTGACGCACGAGGGCCTCTCCGGCGGGCTCGAGTTCCTCGGCCTGCAGGGCATGATCGACCCGCCGAGGCCCGAGGCGCTGCAGGCCGTGGCCTCCTTCAGGAAGGCGGGGGTCCGGGTGAAGATGATCACCGGGGACCATGCCCTGACCGCCGCGGCCATCGGCGTCACCTTCGGGCTGGGCGGCGGCTCCTGCGAATCCCCCTCCGAGTGCGAGGCCCTCACCGGGGCGCGGATGGCGCGGCTGAGCGACGCCGAGTTGGAGGCAAAGGCCCGCTCCGTGGACATATTCGCCCGCGTGGACCCCGACCAGAAGCTCAGGCTGGTGAGGGCGCTCCAGAAGCAGGGCGAACGGGTGGCCATGACCGGCGACGGGGTCAACGACGCCCCGGCGCTCCGCCAGGCCGACATCGGCGTGGCCATGGGCCGGGCCGGAACGGAGGCCGCCAAGGAGGCCGCGGACATCGTCCTCACCGACGACAACTTCGCCACCATCGAAGCCGCCGTGGAGGAAGGCAGGGGGGTGTACGACAACCTGCTGAAGTTCATCGTCTGGACCCTGCCCACCAACCTGGGCGAAGGGCTGGTCATCCTCGTGGCCGTCCTGCTGGGGACGGCGCTGCCGATTCTTCCGGTGCAGATCCTGTGGATCAACATGACCACGGCAGTGTTTCTGGGCATGACCCTGGCCTTCGAGCCCAAGGAGCCGGGGCTCATGGACAGGCCGCCCCGCAACGCGGACCATCCCATCCTCGACAGGGAGCTGATTCAACGGATCGTCCTGGTCGGGAGCATCCTGCTGCTGGCCGCGTTCGGGCTCTTCGAGTGGGAGCTCGCCACCACCGGCGACGCGGCCCAGGCCAGGACCGTGGCCGTCAACGTCTTCGTGATCGTCGAGGCCTTCTACCTGTTCAACAGCCGATCCTTCAGCAAGTCCCACTTCGCCCTCGGCTTCGCGGGCAACCCCTGGGTGCTGGGGGGAGTGGCCCTGATGATGGCGCTGCAGGTTCTGTTCAGCTACCTCCCGATCATGAACACCATGTTCCATTCGGCCCCCGTGGACGCCGCGAGCTGGGTGAAGGCGGGCGTGGTGGGCCTGATCGCCTACGCGGCCGTGGAGTTCGAGAAGCGGATCAAGAACTCCCGGCAGCGGCGGCGCGGCGCGGGTTCCGCCGCCGCCGGCTAGGCAGGGGGCCGCCGGTGCTCACGACCTCGCGGTTCCACCTGCGCCTCTGGTCCGTCCATGCCTCGGTGGCGGCGGTCCTGCTGCTTTGGCTTGGGTGCAAGTGGGCTTACGGCGACTGGTTCGACGACGGATACAAGTATGTGGCCAAGGCGGCCTCCCTCACCGCCACGACGCTCATGTGCTGGTGCGTCGTGCTCTCCGCCAGGTTCAGGCCCCTGGAGGATCTCTTCGGCGGCCTGGACAAGGTCTACCAGGTCCACAAGCGCCTTGGAAAGATGTTGTGCCCGGTCCTCGCGCTGCACCCCCTGTTCCTCGCCGCGCACAGGCTCCCCGATGCGGCGGCGTTCCTCTCGTACTTCGCGCCGGTGCTGGACGCCGCCGACCCCTACGCGCTCGGGAAGGACCTCGGCTCCGCGGCGATGATCCTTCTCTATGCGCTCGTGGGCATCTCCCTGCGGCAGTTTTTACGCTACGACCGCTGGAAACGGCTCCACGAGCTGCTCGGCCCCGTGTTCCTGGCGGTGATGCTCCACGTGTATCTGGTCCATGCGGACGTGGCCCGCTACGCGCCCTTGCGCCTCGTTTTCTGGGCCATGCTCCTGGCGGCCGCCTGCTCGTGGGTATACATCCGCCTGCTTTACGGCCGGTTCGGCCCCCGCCACGAGTATGCGGTCGAGCGGGTCGAGCCCGTGGGCGAGGTCCGGGAGCTGACGCTCAGGCCCCTGGGCGAACCGATGAACTTCAAGGCCAGCCAGTTCGTCTACCTGGTGATCCGCAAGCCCGGGGTCAGCCCCGAGCCGCACCCCTACTCCATCGCCTCCGGCTACTCACCCGACGGCCGCTTCAAGCTGGGCATCAAGGAGGCGGGGGACCACACGCGCTCCCTGGCCTGCCTGGAGGCGGGCGACAGGGCGGACGTTTACGGGCCATACGGGAGGTTCAGCCA
>JBKICO010000012.1:0-2711 GCA_046567065.1 Acidobacteriota bacterium | reverse complement strand
ACAGGGCCGCGTAGCGCGCACGCAACCGTTCCAGGGCCTCCAGGCCCGCGCGCCGGAACGCCTGCAGCGACCCAGGGTCGGACCAGCCCGGCTCCAGCCCGGCCACGGCCTCGGGCAGCAGGGCCAGGGCGGCCAGCTCCCGCAGGCACAGGTCGGCCTCGCGGGCGAGCCGGGAGGAAGCCTCTCGGTCGTCCGCGTCCAGGGCCTCGCGCAGGGATTCCAGCCGCAGCGCCGCGTACTCCGCCAACTCCTCGCAGCGCATGCGCCGCTGGCGCAACTGATCCGGCGTGCCGTTCATTGTGCCAGCGACTCCTTCACCTGGCGCAGGAAGGCCTGCAGGGCCGCGTCGGACTCGGCGCGCCCGCCCACGGACAGGGCCGAGAAGCGGGCCACGGCGTTGCCCTTGGGCGTCACGGCCCTGATGAAATGATGCTCGTGGGCCTGCCCGCCGCTGCGCAGCCCCAGCACCCACTCCTGCCCGGCCACGCGCCAGAGCGGCACCACCGGCCCCAGGCCCTTGGCCCGGGTAATGAGAAATTCCTCGAACTGCGCCAGGGAGAAGGCCTTGCCGCCCCTGTTGCTGACGCCCAGGTATTCCCCATCGGCCGAGAGCACCACCACGGGCAGGGCCAGGAGCTCCGCCGGGGGACGCAGCGCAGCGGGTTCGGCAGCGCCCGGCTTCGTGGCCGGGACCGGTGCGGGCACGGGCGCAAGCTTGGGCGCAGGCTTGGATTCGGGCCTTCCAAGGGCGGGAGGCCCCGCCTGGGGCTGGGCGGCCAGGGCGTCGGCCACTGTGTCCAGCCTGGCCAGCAGGTCGGCCAGCAGGGAGTGGGTGCGGTTCTGGATGGAGAACAGGCCCTCCAGCAGGCCCTCGATGCGGGCCAGGGGATCAGGGGCGGCAGCGTGTTTCACCGAGCTTCCGGGCGGCGCGGGTTGCGCCTCCTGGGCGGGAAATTCGAGGGACAGGCGCTCGCGCACTTTCTCCACCGGGTATCCCCTCTCGAACAGGGCCTGGATGCGCGCGCAGACCTCGCCCGCCTGGGCCGGGAAGCGGATGGGACGGGTGCCCGAGGCCCCGGCGAAGAACTCCGGGAACTTGCGCCGGTAGCTCTTGACCGTGGTCACGGTGATCCCCAGGGCCGCGGCGATGTCGCGGTGGGTCAGGCCGGGCTCTTCGCCCCCGGATGCGGCTGGGGTCCCGCTCATTTCTTGCCGGAGAGCACCAGGGCCAGGGCGGTGGTCAGCTTCATGACCTGCTGGTTGCCGGAGCGCACCAGGTCCGCCATGCGCACGGCCAGCGCGGTGAGCAGGCGGCAGCCAAGCTCCGGCTCACGGCGCACCAGGTCGAAGAATCTGGCCCTGTCCGTGACCAGGAAGGTGGAGGGTTCCAGCGTCTCCACCGTGGCGGAGCGCGGATGGTCGCTGATGAGGCCCATCTCCCCGAAGAAGGGCAGCGCCTCCCCGGTGAGGGTGGCCAGCACCTTGGCCGGGTCCACGCCGCCGAGGGCCGAAGCGTCCACGGGCAAAAGCATGGACTTGACGATGCGCACCCGGCCCTGGACCAGCACGAACATCTCCTCCCCGGGCTCGTTCTCCACGATCACGCGGGCCCCCGCCTCCATCTGGCGGGGCTCGAAGATGGGGCGCACCTTGCCCAGGGCGTCCTCGTCCAGGCCGCGCAGCAGGCCGATGTCTTTCCAGCGCACGTCGATCACGGCCTGCGGTCCATGAAAACGATTCCGTCGAAGCCCTCCAGGGCCAGCTCAGGCCCGGGGTTGAGCACCACCTCGGAGCCGCGCTGGCCCAGGCTGTCGCTCTGCCCCGAAGTCTGGATCAGCTCCATGACGAAGCGGTCCAGCCCTTCGGAGGCGTCCAGCACGTCGGAGAGGCGCAGCTCGCGCGGCAGGCGGCACACGCCAAGGGGGAGCTGCCCGCTGATTTCGAGGCTTTGGCGCACCAGTTCCACCCAGGATGATTTTTTCTCGGCCGCGCTCATGGGCCGGTAGCGGAAGTAGCCGCCCTTGCCCACGCCGGGCATGCCGCCCAGCAGGGCGCGCAGCACGTCGTGCATCACGGGGTGGGAGGCCATGAAGGCCAGGGTCCGCCCGGTGAGTTCCTCGCGGCCGAGGGCCTTGGTCACGCCCGCGCGGGTCAGGTGGTCGCGGCTCTGGTCGTGCATGGCCTCGGCGTAGACGGTGAGGTCCGGGGCCAGGGAGCGAAGGGTCAGGGCAGTGAGCACGCTCAGGTTGTCGGCCTCCTCCCCGGGGATGTCGTCAGCCGCCAGGATGTAAGCCACCCGGGCCTTGGCCGGGTTGGCCCGCTCCAGCACGGACCTGTGCGCCGGGTTGCCCCGCACGAAGGAGAGTTCCGGGCCGAGGCCCATGGCCTCGGCCTCGCGCTCGAAGGCGGCCGGGTCCATGTCGCAGGCCAGCACCACGGGCGCGCCCGCCAGGTCGGGCAGACGGCGCAGGTGCTCAACGAGCAGGCGGCCGTGGCCGTTCCAGCCCAGGATGAGGATGTGTCCTTGCTTGTCCAAACGCAGCAACCCCCGCCGTTTCATGGTCTGCCGCTCCACCATGGCCGAGGCCATGGTGCCGGTGAGCACGGAGACGAGGCCGATGCCCGAGGCCATGACGCCCATGCCCAGGAGCCTCCCGGGTACGGTCCTGGGGGCGAAGTCGCCATAGCCCACGGTGAACAGGGTCACCATG
>JBKICO010000011.1:0-4322 GCA_046567065.1 Acidobacteriota bacterium | reverse complement strand
CCAGCGAGGCCCTTGTCCAGGGCCTGGCGCACCAGATCGGCGGCCTGCTGCGACTGGCCCGTCTTGCTCTTGAGCCCGGCAAGGCGCAGGATGTGCGTCGCGGTGGGCGAGGAATCCACAACCTTCTGCAAGGCCTGGATGGCCTCGTCGAACCGGCCCAGGCGCTCCAGGCTGGTGGCCAGCCTCTCCAGGGCGGTCTCGCCGTCGCCGTTCTGCGCGGCGGACTTGAAAGCTTCGGCGGCCTCGGCGTCCTTTCCGGCCAGGGCCAGGGCGTTGCCCAGGCGGACATCCAGGCGGGCGCGGGTGGCGGGGTCCTTGGCGCTAGCGGCCAGCCCACGGAAGACTTCCGCCGCCTCCAGCGGCTTACCGGCCATGAGCAGGGCGTTGGCGAAGAGTTCCTTGGCCTCGGGCGTGGCCTCCGCGGCTTCGGCGCGGCGGGCGTACTCCAAAGCGCGTTCCGGCTCGTTGCGCCTGACGGCGTTCTCGGCCAGGGAGCGCAAGACGAACGAATTTTCGGGGGATTCCTTGAGGGCGGCCTCCAGGAGCTTGTCCGCCCCGTTCAGGTCCCCCAGGTCCATCAGCCCTTGAGCCCAGGCCAGTTGCAGGTCCAGGCGCTCCTTGGGCGACTTGGCCTCGGCGTAGGTGTTCTCCAGGAGCCTGACGGCCTCCGGCACCCGCTTGAGCTTGAGCAGCGCCTGGGCGCGCAAGGCCGGGACGGCCACGCCTTCGGGCTGCCCGGGGTATTTGTCCAGCAGTTGCAGCACCTGGGAATACTGGCCCTGGCGCTGGCATATGGAGGCCAGGCCGAGCAGGGCCTGGCGCATGGTGTCCGCGTCGGAGTTGGGGTTTTCGACGAGCTTGGTGTAGTCGGCCGCGGCCGCGTCGTCGCGTCCCATGCGTGCCAGCAGGTTGGCCCGCACCAGGCGCAGGCGGATATCCGCCTCGTTGGCGGCCAGCACGCCCTCGGCCTGGCGCACGGCGTCGTCCAGGCGGCCCTCGTCGGAGAGGACGATGACCAGCATCTCCTGGGCGCGGGTGTCGCCCGGCACCATCTGAAGGTAGATATGCAGTTCCTTGGCGGCCTCGGCCCGCTGCCCGTCGGACAGCAGGCGGTAGGCCCTGTCCAGGTGCGGGAAGGACTTCAGGCGCAAAAGCTCGCGCTCGAACCAGTTGCCCTGGAGCGAGTCCACGTCTGTGGCGGTGGGTATCTTCCCGGAGCACCAGGCGGGGGTGGCGGTCAGATGAGCCAGCAGAAGCGCTCCCGGAAGGGCGGCGGCAACAGCCTTGAAGGCGCGGAGGATGGCGGTGTCGGAGAGAAACATCCGTTAGTCTTTTTTACTGGTGCCGGGCCGCTTTGCCTTCGGCGATTGTTTCGTTGATGGCCAGAACGTCCACGCCCATGTCCGCCAGGATGTCTCCCAGGAAGCGGGTCTTGCCGGACTGTATCTTCAGCGCGGATTCCAGTTGCGCCTTGGTGATGTAGTTCTTGTCAACGAGGTAATCACCGAAGCGGCCACCCTTGCCCGCGTTCTGGAAAAATTCCGTCGTGGCCTTTTGGAGCTGCGTGTACTGCAACATCCCTTCCATGACAAGTATGTCTCCCAGACGGGAATAGCTGCTCCGCTGCGTCTGCAGTGCCTGTTCGAGTTGATCTGCGGTGCAGAGCTGCTTCTCGAGCAGCCTCTCGCCCAACGGACGCCTTGCGTCGGCTCCGGTATCCTGCAGCCTTTCATATCCGCGCCGCAACGCGAAGGCCATATTGCTCTTGGATGTCAGCACCATTTCCAACGGACGGCCCAGAGCCTCTTCAAGCTTGCGCAGTGCAGCATTGTCCAGCGGGCTGAGCACGGCGACCAACAATGTACCGGACTCCTTGAGCGCGACGGGGAAGATGCCGTTGGCCAGGGCTATGTCCTGCGGTATGAGCGCCAGCACCTCCAGCGGCGTGGCGTAAGGGTCGATCTCGGAAGTGCTCAGCCTGAACTGCGCGCCCAGCGTCTGCACCAGATCGTTTTCCTTCACCATGCCCATGGCGATGAGCACGTCGCCCAGGGGCTGGCCGGTGCTCTTCTGCTTGGCCAGGGCCTCGTCCAACTGCTTGACGGTGAGGAAGCGTTTGTCCAGCAGCAGGTCGCCCAGGCGGCGCCGGTAGGAGCGCATTTCCTCTTCCGTGGGGTAGACGTGCGCGGTCTTGTCCCAGGCGATGATCTTGCCCGTGAGCAGGTAGCGCGCATAGAGGCGCAAGGCGCGCCAGGTGGCGCAGAAGTTGATCAGGTTGCCCCAGAACAGCCTGGGCACGGAGAGCAGCCCGTGCATCACTCCGTAGACGCGCCAGGTGTAGATGCCCCGCCAGAGCATGCGCCAGAAAAAGAAGAACAGGTTGATGAGCAGCAGCACCCACAGCGTGGTGCCCTCCTCCACCAGGGAGGGGTAGCGGTAGCCCTGCGGGTGGAGGGTCTGGTAGAGCCACAGGGCCGTGATGATGGGCACCAGCAGGTTGCCCAGCATGTTCACCTGGTTGGTTATCAAGGACTTGCGGTCCCGCGCGAGCATGTAGCGGTTCCAGAAGCCGCCCTGCCAGCCGATGCTGGCCCAGCCCTGCAGCGCGATGCCCACCACCCAGCGGGATTTCTGGCGGATGGCGGTCTTGAGTGTGCCGGGGAAGAACTCCTGGATGACCACGTATTCCCTGACGTTGGCCTCGCGCGAGCCGCCGAAGAGCTTGTCCTTCTTGGTCTTGCGCAGGATGGCGTGGCGCACGAAGATCTGCTTGAAGCCCAGTTTGCCCAGGCGCATGCCGAAGTCGTAGTCTTCGGTGAGGGAACTGATGTTGAAGAGCTGGTTGCTGGTCTGGGCGGCCAGCCCCTCCAGGGCCCGGCGGCTGTAGCCGCTGCCCACGCCCGCCGAGGGTACGCTGTGGCTGAGCACCTCGCGCACGGTCATGTCCTTGGCGTGGTTCTCGGCGAATTCGTCCATGTAGTGGCCGCGGGTGAGGTTCCACCAGGTCGCGGGCAGGGGGAACACGGGCAACTGCACCATGTCCTTGGCGGGGATGAGGTAGTTGAACAGCTTGAGGTACAGCGGGTGCACGATGTCCTCGGAGTCGTTCATCACGAAGATTTCGAACCTGAGGTTGTTGTCCTTCTCGAAAACCTTGATGCCCTCGTAGACCCAGTTGAGGCAGTCCGCCTTGTTGGTGGGGCCGTCCTTGGGGCAGACGATGCGCTGGACGTTGCCGAAGCTCTCTCGGGCGATCTCCACTTCGCGCTGCGTGGCGGCGTCGTTGGGATAGGTGCCCACGAAAATATAGTAGTTGGAGTAGTTGAGCGTCTGGATGGTGTTGGTGAGCATCCTGCGAATGACGGCGGACTCGTCCCAGCAGGGCACCATAATGGCCACGAGTTTCTCGGGGACGGCCATCAGCTTGGCCTCGGTGAGGGGCTCGTACTTCGGCAGCACGAACAGGCGCCGGTACACCCGGCGCACCAGATAGACCAGGTCGAAGAAGAACTCGTCCATGCCGCTGAAGAAGAAGACCACGCTCAGGATGATGAGCAGGATCTTCAGCCCCAGCAGGACGTACGGGAGGTAGAGGTCGATTTCGTTCATTGCGAGGTCCCGCCCACGGGAGTGGGATTGAATTCGCGCCCGGGCGGCAGCAGCGGTGACACGCCGCCCGCCCAGCGCGATATGGCTTCGACGATGCGCCCGGAGGCTTCTCCATCGCCGTAGGGGTTGCCCAGCCCGGTCATGGCGGCGCGGGCCGCCGGATCGGATAGCAGGCGCGTGGCGTGGGCCACGATGTTGGCCCTGTCCGCGCCCACCAGGATCGCCTGCCCACGCTGGCTGGCCTCGGGCCGCTCAGTCACCTTGCGCAGCACCAGCACCGGAGTGTCGAAAGTGGGGGCTTCCTCCTGGATGCCGCCGGAATCGGTGAGGATCAGATAGGCCTGGCGCATGAGCTGCACGATCACCTGATAGTCCAGCGGTTCGAGCAGATACACGCCGTTGCACTCGCAGAGCACCCCCCGGGCCACCTGGCGCACGTTGGGGTTGAGGTGCAGCGGATAGACGATGGCCACGTCCGGGAAGGCCTTGGCGATGTCCTGCAGGGCCATGCAGATCTGCTCGAGGCCGCCGTCGAAGGATTCGCGGCGGTGCGAGGTAACCAGGATGAGCCGCTTGCCCTCCAGGGGGATGGACTCCAGCGGCGTACCCGCCGGGTCGAAAGGTTTCGCGGTCAGGTCGAGCAATGCGTCCACAACGGTATTGCCCGTGACCACGATCTTGCCGGCAGGGTAGCCCTCCCGCAGCAGCTCGGC
>JBKICO010000010.1:0-2965 GCA_046567065.1 Acidobacteriota bacterium | reverse complement strand
ACCTCCAGGCCCTGACGGCATGACGACAACGGCGGCTCGGCTCCGGGCCGCCTCAACATAGAGGGCGTTCCGCCGGCGGAACGTCACACGGCGCGCGCCAGGCCCTGGACCTTCTCCGCCAGGAGGGGGGCCAGGGCCATCGAGCAGGTGAAGGCAGGGGAGATGGCCCCCAGCACGTGCAGCTGGCCCGGTGCCTCCTCGGTGACGAAGTCCATGACCAGCGAGTTCGTCCGGGTGTCCACCAACTGGGGGCGGATGCCCACCTTGGAGCTCGGGAGCACGTGCTCCTTGCGCAGCTCCGGCACCAGCCGGGCCGCGTCGGCGAAGAAGTGGCGGAAGAGGTATTTGCGCGGCTCGGAGAGGGCCACGCGGCGGAAGACCGGGCTCCTGGCCAGCAGCAGGGCGTCCTGCCAGAGGAATCTGGGGGCTTCGGCGTCCAGGCCGCCCAGCAGGCCGTAGTTCTCCCGTCCGAAAGCGGGGATGGCCGTGGGTCCTAGATACACCCGGCCGGAGACGGCCCGGGTGAAGTGCACGCCCAGGAAGGGGGTGTCCGGGTCGGGTACGGGGTAGATGCTGCCCCGGCACAGGTGCGAGGCCTCGGGGGCCAGGCTGCGGTAGAGCCCCTTGAAGGGCACCAGCATGTAGCGCAGGCCCAGCCCGTGGGCGTGGGCCAGGGTGTCGGCGTGGGCTCCGGCTGCGTTGACCAGCACCCCGTACTCCACGCGCCCGGCGCTGGTCAGCAGGGCGCGGCCCGGCGCGGGGCCTTCCACGCGCACCCCGAAGCGCACGCGCGCCCTGGGGCTGGCGGCCAGCTCGCCCAGCAGGCTCCGGAGGATGGCCTTGGGCTCCACCACGGCCGTGAGCGGGGAGTGGATGGCCTGCTCCACGGTGCGGGCGTGGGGCTCTATGTCGCGCAGGGCGGCCTCGTCCACCAGGCTCACCTCGGCCCCGGCGTCCAGAGCGCGGCGGTGCAGGGCGCGCAGGATTTCGAGCTGGGCGTGGTCCGAGGCCACGATCACCTTGCCCGATTCCAGCAGGGGCAGCCCTCGCTCCTTGCAGTAGGCGCGCATGAGCCGGTTGCCCGCCAGGCAGGTGGCGGCCCGGGCCGTACCCGGCGCGTAGTAGATGCCCGCGTGCAGCACGCCGGAGTTGCGCCCCGAGGCATGCATCCCGGCGGCCTCCTCCTTCTCGAGCACCAGAACGCTGGCTCCGCTGGAGAGCAGCTCCCTGGCCAGGGTCAGCCCGATGATGCCCGCCCCGACGATGACCACATCCGCCTGTTCCATGCGCAGGGTGTGCCCGGGGGGGCGGAAAAATGCAAGAGCGCCGCCCGGAGCATTCCCGCCGCATGGGGAAGTGTGCTACATGGCAGCCATGAACGACGATCAGACGCCCCCCGCCGCGCCCGAGTCCGACGTCCGGCCTTCGCCCGCGCCTTCATCACCGGAGCCGCCGCTGCCGGGGCTCGGCCCCGAGGTCTACGCCATCGCCCGCGCCCTGGGACTGGCCGCGCTGTGGTGCGCCTACGCCGTGGTGCTGGTGCTCTTCCTGGGTTCGGCGGTGCTTCCCCTGGTGTTCAAGGGCTTCCTGGAGAAGGAGGCCTCCGCCGCCCTGGGCCGCGAGATCAGGCTGGCCAGCATGTCCGTGAACCCGTTCACCGGCAGGGTCCGCCTCGGCGGGTTCAGCCTGGCCTCGAAGAAGGGCGGCGAGCCCCTGGCCGCCTTCGACCTGCTGGACGTGCAGGTGGGGCCGGTTAGCCTGGCGCGCGGCAGGTTCCTGGTGCGCGGCCTGCACCTGGAGAACCCCCGCGTGCGCCTGAGCCGCGACGCCCAGGGGCATCTGAACATAGCGGACCTGCTGCCCGAGGCGGGAGGGGAGGAACCTTCACGCGGCAACCCCCTGGAGTTCAGCATCCCGGAGATGTCCTTCTCCTTGAGCGACGTCTCCATCACCGGCGGAACCTTGGTATTCGAGGACGAACTCAAGGGCACCCGCCACCAGGTGGACGACCTGCGCTTCACCCTGGATTCCTACAGCAGCGGGCAGAGCGGCCTGCGCGAGGCCTTCAGCACCGAGGGGCTGGTCAACGGCTCGGACGTGCTGCTCAACGTGCGCGCCGACCTCTACGCGGACCCGCCCCAGGCCGAGGCGCGGCTCAGCGTCAAGAACCTCTCCATGAAGCGTTATTCGCCCTACCTGCCCCTCAAGCGGCCCATGGATCTCTCAGTGGCGGACGCGGGCCTGCGGATCAGGGCGGTGTTCGGCGCGGCCGGGCGCCTGGAGGGCGAGGCCAAGCTCAGCGCCGTGGGCCTCACTGCGGACGAGGAGAACTTCCTGCGCCTGGACACCATCGAGGTGCAGGGCGTCAGCATGGACCCGGCGTCGGGCAGGCTGGAGGTGGAGCGCCTGGTGCTGGCCGCGCCGGTGCTTGGCCTCTCGCGCGACGAGCAGGGCCGCGTGGGCCTGCTGGGGGCTCTGGAGCTGGCCCGCCAGGAGGCAGAGCGGGCCGAGGCCGGCCGCGAGGCGGGGAGCGGCCCTCCGGGCTTCAAGCTCGCCGGGGCCGAGCTGCGCGACGGCAGGGTGGAGATCCGCGATGCGGGGCTGGGGCTCACCGCCACCCTGCAGGACCTCCGCGCCGCGCTCAGCGGGCTCGACGCCCAGGCCGGGCGGGTGGAGTCGGTCCGGCTGGAGGCGGGGAGCAACCTGTTCGAACGCGTGCAGGCCAAGCTCGGGGGGGCCTACCTGCCCCTGGACCTCAGCGGCGAACTCACCCTGGAGGGCCTGGACTTCGGCAAGCAGTTGCCCACGCTCAAGCGCCTCATGCCCGGGCTGAACCTGGCCGGAGTGGCCGGGAACAAGACTACTTTCACTCTCAAGGATGCGTGCGGGCAGCTCGCGGGGCTGATCTCGGCCTCAGTGGACGTGTCCGGGCTGCTGGCCCAGGCCGAAGGGCAGGGCGCGCCCC
>JBKICO010000009.1:0-7036 GCA_046567065.1 Acidobacteriota bacterium | reverse complement strand
CAAGGCTCATAGCGCGAGGGCATCAGGAAGATGTCGGAGGCGGCCTGGATGCGGTGGGCCAGGTCCTCGGTGTAGCCGATGCGCACGGAGAGCCTGCCCGGGTAGGTCTCCATCATCTCCATGAGCTGGGCCTCGAATTCCAGGTTGCCCTCGCCAAGCACCACCACGCCGAGGCCCATGCGCATGAGCTCCGGCATGATGTCGATGAGCAGGTCCACGCCCTTCTGGCGGCGCAGGCGGCCGATGAAGCCCAGCACCGGGCGCTTGGCCAGGATGGGGTCCATGTCCATCTCGTCCAGGAGGTTCTGCTTGCAGGAGGCCTTGTTGGCGAAGTCGCTGGCGCTGTAGGTGCAGGGCAGGTAGCGGTCGTTCCCCGGGTCCCACACGGAGTAGTCGGCCCCGTTGAGGATGCCGCGCAGGGCGTGCCTGCGCTTGGAGAGGATGCCCTCCAGGCCGCAGCCGTACTCCGTGGTGAGGATCTCCTCGGCGTAGGTGGGGCTCACGGTGGTCACCAGGTCGGAGTAGGCGATGCCAGCCTTGAGCAGGTTGAAGTCCCCCCAGAATTCGACGCCGTCCATGTTCCAGGCTTCAGGCGGCAGCCCGGACTCCTTGAAGAGGCGCGAGGCGAACCGGCCCTGGAAGGCCAGGTTGTGGATGGTGAGCATGGTCTTGGTGTCGCGCCAGAAGGGGTCGATCTGCCGCCAGAAATGCATGAAAGCGGGCACCAGGGCTGCCTGCCAGTCGTGCACGTGGATGAGCCGGGGGGCCATGTCCATGCGCCTGGCCCACTCCAGGCAGGCCCGGCAGAAGAAGATGAAGCGCTCGCAGTTGTCGAAATAGTCGCCGTCGTGGGTGTTATAGTAGAATCGGCGGTCGAAGTATTCGCCGCGCTGGATGAAATAGACGGGCAGGCCGTGGTAGTCGGCCATGTAGATCTCGGCGGTGATCGGGGCCCAGGGATAGCCCACGGGGCAGCGCGAGGAGATCAGGCGCAGCTTGAACTCGCCCGTGCTCAGGCGGCCGTAGAACGGCGTGATCACGGCCACGTCCACGCCCATGCGGGAGAGGGTCAGGGGCAGCGCCCCAAGGACGTCGCCCAGTCCACCGGTCTTGGAGAACGGGTAAATCTCGGAAGCGATGAAGACGACCTTATGATGAAATGGCATTCTGCTCCCCGTCGGATGCTGCGAGACACCTTCGGCCAGTTAACACCGGCGTGGTTACGATACCATGAAGCGGGCCATTATTTCCAGCGTCCCTTTCGGGTGTTGAGCCAGGCAAAGCCGCGCGCGTAGTCCTCCAGGATGCGCCCATGGTCGAAACAGAGGGGGGCGGGTAGCTTATGCAACGGGAATATCTGGGCCCTGGCGGCGTCGTCCCCGGCTCCGAGCGCGGCCATGTCCTGGGCGCGGGCCGTGTAGACCACGGACAGGGTGTGCTGCCTGGGGTCACGCTCCGGGTCGGAATAGACGCCCAGCAGGCCCGTGAGCTCCACGTCAAGCCCGGTTTCCTCCTTGGCCTCGCGGATGGCGGCGTTTTCGAGGGTCTCGCCGTAGTCCACGAAGCCGCCGGGGAGCGCCCAGCCGTGGGGCTCGTTACGGCGCTCGATGAGCACCACCCCGCCGCCGGGACAGGCGATGACGATGTCCACTGTGGGGGTGGGGTTGCGGTAGGCGGGCATGGGCCGCCCGCAACACGGGCAAGTGGAGGGCGTGGAGGGTTCCATGATCTGCGCTTGCGTCCATGCCCCGTGGGACGCGACACGGACCCTCGGGCGTGCGGGGCTTTACACGCCGGTCCGGGGGATGCGAAGAGACTCCTGGATGCAATCTATACCCGCCCCCCCCGTGCCTGACAAGGTGATTCTCATTCATCACGGCGCATTGGGGGACTTCCTACTTTCCTGGCCTGCCGTATTGAGTGTTTCCAGGATTTTCCCCTATACGCGGCTATACTGGGCCGGATCGTCCGAGCGCCTGCCCTGGCTCGAACCGCTGGGCCTTACGCCCTGCCCCCCTGCCCTGCGCCGGGCGCTGGAGCGCATCCACGGGTCAACCTCCACGCCGGAGGAGCTTGAAGGCTGCCGGGTCATCTGGCCCGTGGTGCAAAAAGCTCCCGCTGTCCCGCCCGGGCTGGCCTGCGCCTTCCTGCCCGCCGTCACCGGTGGCTCATCCGTCATGCACGCCCGCGAGGCCCAACTGGCCGCCCTGGTGGCCGCCGGAATCCCCGCCGCCCCGGACTGGCTGGAAGCCTTCAGGAGGTTCTTCGGGGCGAAGGCGAAGGCGGACGGCCCTGTGCTGCTCTTCCCAGGGGCCGGGCACCCTGCCAAGCAGTGGCCCCTGGTACATTTTCTTGAACTGGCCCGGATGCTGGAGAAGCGGGGGCGCCAGGCCCTGATGGTGCTGGGTCCGGCCGAGGTGGAGCGCGGCATGAGCGCGGGGGATGCGAAGTGCGCCGCGCCGCGGACCCTCGGGGAGTTGCAGACGCTCATCGCCTCGGCCAGCGCCGTGGTGGGCGGGGACACAGGCCCCATGCACCTGGCGGGGATGATGGGCCTGCCCGGGGTGTCGCTGTTTGGCCCCACGGCATTCGCGCAATGGGGGCCTGTAGGGATGAGGGAGATTTCGCTGGGCCTGCCCTGCTCGCCCTGCACGACAACCTGTGCGGACCTTGAATGCGGGCGGCCCGGCCGCGACGGCCCGGCCTGCCTGGAGGGCATCGGCCCGGATGTTGTGCTGGAAGCGTTGAAAAAGGCTGGAAATTGTAAAACCGGCTTTCAAGGCCCTGGTATTCCTTGAAAGCCGGTTTTATCAAAAGGAGGAAGAACAACCACCATATAGCAAACGGCGGGCCAACGCGCGGCATGTCTTTAAAATAGACTGCAAATTGCTGAAATTGTTCAGATTATTTTTATGGACGCTTCCCCGCGACTGACTCTTATCCGTAAAATTTCTTGAACAACTCCAGTCCGGCCCGCTCCAGGGCTCATCTTTGGTAAAATTCCTTGAACGGTTCCCGAGCCCGGAACCCCTGCGCAACCGCAGTTCTGTGGCGTGCAGGCCGCAATTTCCCCTCGCTGTAGCGTTTGCGATCGGTTGGCGGCATAACCCGCAGATAAAATTGCCCACTGCCGGACGGCAGCGCTGCCGCCATGCAGTAGGAGGCCCACCCGGCCAATCGCACTGGCATGCCCGCGGAGGCCGGAAGTTCAGCTTCTTGAACCTGGCCGCGCCGGGAGGGTGCCGCCCCTCGTGACCGGCACGGAAACTCAACACGCCCTCCTCCGCCCGTCCGTTGATGCTCGTACAAACCCTTGAACCTCGCCGGGCTTGCGACCTGGACGTGCATGAAGCCCCGATGCCGTGCGCCCAGGCAAGGGGCCGGACGCCCTGATTCCCGCCCCAAACCAATCCGGAAGTGGCGATCAGGACCAACCGCCGCTCCGCCTGGCAATCAGCGCCCACGGCTCGAGCGCTCAGCGTTTCTATCCGCTGCGCACGGTTGAGGGGGCCGTCCCCGCTCTCCTCATGTGAACGGGCAAAGGCACGGACGGTGGCGGACCACGAGCGCCCGCCGCAGGAAGCGGCATGCAAAATCGGCTGGAGATATGTTGGAGAGAAGCCCCGGTGGCGCGAGCGCCCGATGCCGGGGCTCCAAATGAAGAGCGGCTTTCAAGGGCCTGGTATCCTTGAAAGCCGATTCAGAAAGATTGTTTTCAAAAGGAGGAAGATGAAACTATTAAAGCAAGGAGCGGGCCAAACGATGCCAGTTGCTTAAAATTTCCATAACATGCCTATTTTAAACAACTTAATTTCATGTCGCCGCCCCTTTCCATCCTCCCGCGCGTAGAAAAACTTGAACGTCCCCGCTCCCGGCGGCCTCCCGGGCCACTTGGGAGTTAAAAAACCTTTACGGTTCCCTTACTCCTCGCGTCGCAGGATGACACCGGCCCGCTCGATTTCCTCCAGGGGCAGCGCGCCCACCCGGTAGACGTAGGCCTCGCCGTTGGCCAAAGGCCGCACCACCGTGGAGGCCAGCCCGCCCGCCGGGGCCGGGTCGCCCGCCAGCACGTAGTCGGCCCCGAGGCACACCGCCGGGGAGAGGCGGCCCACATCGCTCACGGAAGGCTCGCCGCTGACGTTGGCGCTGGTTGCCGCCAGCGGGGAGCCCGCGCGCAGGCAGAGCTCCCGGGCCTGGGGGTGGGGCGTGAAGCGCACGGAGACGCTGCCGCGCCCGTCCAGCAGTTGGGGGGCCAGCCCCTTGGCCGCCGGGACGATGATGGAGAGCGGGCCGGGCCAGAAGCGCTCCATGAGCAGCATGGCCACCGCGTATCCCGGCCAGACGGCCGCATCGGCGGACATCACCTGCCCGAGCTGCTCCATGCCGCCCACGATCACCGGCAAGGGCTTGGAGCGCGGCCTGCCTTTGACGGTGTTCACGCGCGCCAGCGCGGAGGGGCTTCCCACCAGGGCTCCCAACGCGTAGAAGGTCTCCGTGGGGTAGACGACGCACCCGCCTCCCACGAGGGCCTGCACGGCCCTGTCCATCCGGGACTGCGGGGAACAATCATCACGCGCACATGCCATGACAGAAACCTCCGAAACGTACCTGGGTTGTTTCCCGCCCTTCGAGCCCGCACAACTGGCCCTGCTGCGGGGGCCGCTGCCCACCTGGGGGCTTTCCACCGAAAGCTCCTGGCAACAGTGGGGCCTTGCGGAAGCAATAGTGCGCTCGGCCCCCGGCAATCAAGTGCTGATGTCGGCCGCGGCTGGCCTGCTCTCCTGGGCCTGGCAACAGCGGCCGCTCTCCGCCACGGTGCTGGCCATGCTCCTGCCCCTGGACGGGGCGCATGGTTTTCTGGCCCCGGACGTGCGCCAGGCCATGCTCGCCGTCAAGAAAAGCCTGCGCCCCCTGCCGCCCACCCCCCTCTGGGAGGAGGTCAAGGCCACGGGTGACAACGCACTGGCCGGAACCTTCCTGGAGCAGGCCGTGCGCGGGCAGGCGGCCCTCTCCTGGCTGGGCGAGGCCTGGGACGAACTGGTGGCCCTGCCTGACCGCGACCGGGCCAAACACATCCTGGATCAGGCCGGGCTGGACGCGCAACTTCGCTCCAGGCTGGCGGCGGAGCTGGACCACGCCCACGGGCTCGCCCCGGCCATCGACGGCGCCGGATCCGCCTTCGCCCCCTGGCGCATGTACATGGCTGGCCTGCTGGCCGCAGAAAACGGCAACCCCGGCGCTGCGGTGCGGCACTGGCTGCCCCTGTGGCGGGTCATGCCCTGGCACTCCAATCTGACCATGCAACTGGCCTGCGCGCTGCGCGCCCCCAAGCGGCCCAAGGCCCTGCCGCCCACGCGCACGGCCATCCTGGCCTACAGTTGGAACAAGGCCGCGCTCATCGCCCAGACCATCGAAAGCCTCTTCGCCTCCGACATCGGGGACAACCCCGTGTTCGTGCTGGACAACGGCTCCACGGACGCCACCCCTGATGCGCTGGCCGCCGCCAGGGACCGCTACGGGGCCCACCGCCTGAGCGTGGTCACCCTGCCGGTGAACGTGGGGGCTCCGGCGGCGCGCAACTGGCTGCTCTCGCTGCCGCAGGTGCGGGCCTGCGAGCGGGCGGCCTTCCTGGACGACGACGTGATCCTTCCGAAAGACTGGCTGGCCCTGCTGCTGGACGCCGCCCTGCGCCACCCCGAGTGCTCCACGGTGGGCTGCGCCATCCGCGACCACAGCCACCCGCACCGCCTCCAATCGGCCGACTATCACCTGCTGCACCGCCTGGCCGGGCAGGACGCCCCGGAATCCGGCGAGCGCCTGCGCGTGTTCAGCAACTGCACCGGCATGCGCGATTCCGGCCTGTTCGGCTACGAGCGGGCCTGCATGTCGGTTTCAGGCTGCTGCCACCTGCTGGAGACGTCCCTGCTGGAGAAGGTGGGCGGCTTCGACGTGCGCTTCACCCCCACCCAATTCGACGACCTGGACCGCGACATCCGCACCTGGCTGGCGGGCAAGCCCTGCCTCTACACCGGGCGGCTGCGCATCGACCACGTGCAGAACTCCAGCATGCGCCAGGCCTCCACTCCCGCCCAGATCGCCCACATTCAGGGCAACAAGATCAAGCTGGAGTCCAAGTACACCGACGAGCAGCTCGACGCCCTGGTGCAGGCCGACCACGACATGGCCTGGCGGCAGCTTCTGGACGCCTCGCGCGAGTTGCAGGCCGCGCTCCAGGGCAAGGGCTGAGACCGTTGGCTACTTGGTGATCCAGAGGTCGTAGCGCTCCTGGATCTCCTCCATGGTGAAGCCCGGCTCGTCGTACATGCCCTTGGCCATGCGCTGGCGGAAGGCCTCGTAGAGGATCACCGCCGTGGCCACGGAGACGTTGAGGCTCTGCACCATGCCCTGCATGGGGATATAGATGTGGTCCGGGGCCAGGGCGGCCAGTTCCTCGGCCACGCCGTCGTGCTCGTTGCCCATGATCACGGCGGTGGGCAGGCTCAGGTCCCACTCGGTGAGGGGCTTGGCTTGCGGCCCGAACCCCGTGGAGAGCACCTGCATGCCCTTGGCCCGAAATCCCTTCACCATCTCGGCGGCGGACTTGTGGCGCGTCAGCGGCACCCACTTCTTTGCGGAGGCCGAGCTCTTATGCCCAAGCGTGGGGAAAGGCGTGTCCGTGTAGAGCAGGTGCGCCTCGGACACGCCGAAGGCGTCGCAACTGCGCAGCACGGCGGAGACGTTGTGCGGGTCGTGGATGTTGTTGAGCACCACGGTGAGGTCCTTCTGCCTGCGGGCCAGAACTCCCAGGATGCGTTCCTTGCGGTTGTCGGTGCGTTCCCTCATGGATTGTCCTGCTATGCCGGTGGATTCAGCGGGGTGGCCCAGACTGGACGCGCCCCGAGAACGCGGCAAGTACGTGATCGTTGACCGCTTGTCCATCCAGCGAGAGCGGCACCGGCCAGCCCCAGCCCGTGGCCCGGATGCGCTCGCCGATGGCACCCAGGTCGAACCCGAAGGCGTGCAGCCCCGCACGCCA
>JBKICO010000008.1:0-6474 GCA_046567065.1 Acidobacteriota bacterium | reverse complement strand
GCTTGTTGACCATGTCCGTACTCCTCTTTGAGTTTCCGCCCGGCCCCCGCGCCCCCTTATGGGAGCCGCGCGGGCCGGGCGGTATGGTGAGGCCGGGGGCGCGCACCCCCGATATGTCGCCTAGTAAACCAGCTCGAACTCCGTCTCGGAGGCGTCGCGGTCGCGGCGCGAGAGCAGGGCGTCGAGGATCTTCTCCATCAGCCGCAGGGCGCCCTTGTAGCCCACGGTGGGGAACATGGAGTGGCCGAAGCGGTCCACGATGGGGAACCCGTGGCGGATCAAGGGGATGTCCTCGTCGCGGGCGATGTACTTCATGTAGGAGTTGCCGATCAGCAGGTCCACGGGCTCCTGCTTGATCCACTGGTGCAGCAGGAACATGTCGCCGGGGCACTTGAACTTGACTTCGCCGGGCACGTCCTTGGTGATCTCGCGGATGGCCTTCTCCAGCTTGTTGCCGGGGGTTCCGGAGACGATGTAGGCCGGGATCATGTCCAGCTCCACCAGGAACTTGGTCAGGCCGATGATCTGGTCGGGGTCCCCGGCCAGGGCCACGCGCTTGCCGTAGAAGTACTGGCTGTAGTCGGAGAGCACGTCCACCACCTGGCCGCGCTCGAAGTCGATGGAGGCGGGCACGGGCTTGCCGCTCATCTTGGAGAGGGCCATGATGTAGGCGTCGGTGTCCTCAATGCCGAAGGGCAGGCCCATGATCTGGCAGGGAACCTTGTGCTCGGCGTCCAGGTACTTGGCCGGGGCGGCGGCGGCCCACTGGCCCAGGGCGATGGTGCCCACGGCGTCGCCGGAGGACATGATCTCCTCCACGGTGGCGCCGCCCTTGGGGAACATCTCGTACTTGCCGGTCAGGGGGGCGTCCATGACGCCGGAGGTGTCCGGGAACATGGTCACGTCGGCGCCCATGAGCGTGGCCAGGCGCTTGATCTCGGCCATGTCGGAAGGCTCGCAGAAGCCGGGGATCACGTTGACCTTGCCGTTCTTGGTCCCGGTGGACTTGGCCAGGTTCTTGACCATGCCCTGCACCATGTTGGAGTAGCCCGTGACGTGCGAACCCACGTAGGAGGGGGTGTTGCAGTAGATCACGTGCTTGCCAGCGGGCACCTTGCCCTCGGTGCGGGCCTTCTCCACGATCTGGGTCATGTCGTCGCCGATGGTCTCGGAGAGGCAGGTGGTGTGCACCGCCACGACCTCGGGCTCGTACACGGAGAAGATGTTCTGGATGGCGGTGAGCAGGTTGGCCTGCCCGCCGAACACCGAGGAGCCTTCCGTGAAGGAGCTGGTGGCCGCGGTGACGGGCTCCTTGTAGTGCCTGGTCAGCGCGGAGCGGTGGTAGGCGCAGCAACCCTGGGAGCCGTGGGAGTGCGGCATGCAACCGTGGATGCCCAGGGCCGCGTACATGGCGCCGACGGGCTGGCAGGTCTTGGCCGGGTTGATGGTCAGGGCCGTGCGTTCGACCGTGATTTCGGCCGGTGTGTGTCTGAGCATAGCCATTTTCGTATCCTCCTAGCCGGCCACGTAGCAGGCGGTGAGTTCGGGTCCGTCCGCGGCCCAGGGAGCCTTGACCTTGCTCCAGACCTTGGTGTTCACCATCCTGTCGATGTCTTTGTAGTAGTTCACAGCGCCCCGGAACCCGGCGTACGGGCCGCCGTAGTCGTAGGAGTGCAGCTGCTTCAGGGGCACGCCCATCTTCTGCACGGAGTACTTCTCCTTGATGCCGGCGCAGAAAATGTCGGGCTTGTACATCTCGATCAGCTTGTCGGCCTCGAACTGGTTGAGGTCGTCGATGATCATGGTCTTGGGCGCCATGTCGGGCACCAGGCCTTCGTACTCTTTGTACTTCCAGCCCGCGGCCTCGCGCGCCTTCATGTCGTCCTCGCTCATGCGGGGGCTGTAGCGCTCGGGGTCGGCCTCCACGTGCAACTCCTCGATGTTGCGGGAGTCGGCGTCGATCTTGATGGTCGGGATGACGTGGCGGCCTTCGTAGTCGTCGCGGTGGGCGAACTCGTACCCGGCGGCCAGGGTGGTCATGCCCAGTTCGGCGAAGAGCTCCTGGTAGTGGTGCGCGCGGGAGCCGCCCACGAAGAGCATGGCGGTCTTGCCGGTGGTGCGGGGCTTGATCTTGGCCAGGGCGGCTTCGACCAGGGGCATCTCCTCGGCGATGACTTCCTCGACCTTGGCGATCAGCGCGGGGTCGCCGAAGTGGGCGGCGATGCGGCGCAGGCTCTTGGCCGTGGCGTGGGCGCCGATGAAGTTCACCTTGATCCAGGGGATGCCGTACTTGGTCTCCATCATGTCCGCCACGTAGTTGATGGAGCGGTGGCACATGACGCAGGAGAGGTCGGCCATCTGGGCTGAGGCGAAGTCGTTGTAGGTCGAGTTGCCGGAGAAGGTGGCGTTCACGGTGATGCCGCACTTGTCCAGGATGCGCTCGATCTCGAAGGCGTCGCCGCCGATGTTGTACTCGCCCAGCATGTTGATGGTGTACTTGCCGGTGCGGTTGGGGGTGTCGGAGGTGCCGATGACCTCGGTGAAGATCTTGTTGTTGGCGATGTGGTGGCCCGCCGACTGCGAGACGCCCTTGTAGCCCTCGCAGGAGAAGCCGAAGATGTTGATGCCGAGCAGGGCCTTCATCTCGCGGGCCACGGCGTGCACGTCGTCGCCGATGAGGCCCACGGGGCAGGTGGAGAAGATGGCGATGGCCTTGGGCTTGAACAGGTCGTAGGCTTCCTGGATTGCCTTCTTGAGCTTCTTCTCGCCGCCGAAGATGATGTCTTCGTCCTGCATGTCGGTGGAGAAGGCGTAGGGGATGTAGTTCTCCGCGCCGGGGGCCGAGGCGTCGGTCTGGTTGCGCCTGGTCAGCCAGGAGTAGAAGCCGCAGCCGATGGGGCCGTGGGTGATGTTCACGATGTCGCGCGTGGGGCCGAGAATAACGCCCTTGCAGCCCGCGTAGGTGCAGCCGCGCATGGTCACGATGCCCGGGACGGTGCGCACGTTGGAGAGCACCTCGCGGTCTTCGGGGCCTTCGTTTTCCTTGATGTATATCTGCTGGGAGCGCTTGCGGCCGACCTTGGGCGGGTACTTGGCCAGAAGCTCCTTCTTTACTTCTTCGGGGTCGATCGCCGGGGCGACCTTTTCAGTGATCGGGGCGTCCATAATGCTTCCTCTTCAGGGGCTCCGTTTCGGGGCTCGGGGAGCCGTTTACGCGATGGCGCAGTTGCCGCTCTCGCCGGTGCGCACGCGCACCGAGTCGGCCATGGGCACCACGAAGATCTTGCCGTCGCCGGCCTGGCCGGTCTTGTTGGCGGCCATGATGGCCTCCACCACGGTGCTCACCTGCTCGTCGGGCACCACCACGGTGATCAGGCGCTTGGCGAAGAGCTTGCCCTTGCTGCCCAGCACTTCGGCCGCTTCCTGGTAGCCCTGGGCCGCGCCCGCTGCCACGATGGAGTTCACCAGCCCCTTGCCGCGTCCCCAGGCCTCGTGGGCGAAGAAGGCCGCGATGCCCGCGTCGGTCAGCGCCTTCTTGGTCTGGTTCATCTTGTTCATGCGAACGATGGCGATGACTTCCTTCATGGCCTGGCCTCCCCGATGCTCGAGAGGTCGGTCTCCTTCACGCCGGAGCTGATGGTGTACATCTCCTCCACGGGGGTGACGAAGATCTTGCCGTCGCCGAAGTTGCCCTTGCCGCCGGTGCGGGCGGAGTCGACGATGGTCTTGATCACGTAGTCCTTGTCCTTCTCGGACACGACCGTCATGATCTGGACCTTGGGAATCTCGTCGTAGGTCACCTCGCCGATCTTGATGCCGCGCTGCTTGCCGCGGCCAGCGACCGCGAGCTTGGTGGCGGCCGGGAAGCCTGCGTCCATGAGGGCGGCCATCACGTCGTCGGCCTTCTCGGGGCGGACGATGGAACGGATCATAATAAGGGACATGCTGCTTTCTCCTGTCTTGCTCTATGGTTGTTCCATTGGCCGCTAGTTGGCGATGCCGAATTCCACCAGCAGGGATTCCAGCTCCTCGATGGCCAGGGGCGTGGGGATGACGAACTTCTGGTTGTCCTGGATCTTGGAGGCCAGGGCCAGGTACTCATCGGCCTGCGGGTGCTCGGGGGAGAAGTCGATGACGGTCTTGCGGTTGAGCTCGGCGCGCTGCACCTGGTTCTCGCGGGGGACGAAGTGGATCATCTGGGTGCCGAGGCGGTCGGCCAGGGCGGTGATGAGGTCCAGCTCGCGGTCGACCTTGCGGGAGTTGCAGATCAGGCCGCCCAGGCGCACGCCGCCGGCCTCGGCGAACTTCACGATGCCCTTGCAGATGTTGTTGGCCGCGTACATGGCCATCATCTCGCCGGAGACGACGATGTAGATCTCCTGGGCCTTGCCTTCGCGGATGGGCATGGCGAAGCCGCCGCACACCACGTCGCCCAGGACGTCGTAGAACACGTAGTCGAGCTTCTTGTCGTCGGTGTAGGCGCCCAGCTGCTCGAGCAGGTTGATGGAGGTGATGATGCCGCGTCCGGCGCAGCCCACGCCGGGCTCGGGGCCGCCGGACTCGGTGCACATGGTGCCCTTGAAGCCGGGCTTCAGGATGTCTTCGAGCTCCACGTCCTCGCCTTCCTCACGGAGGGTGTCGAGCACGGTCTTCTGCTGCAGGCCGCCCAAGAGCAGGCGGGTGGAGTCGGCCTTGGGGTCGCAGCCCACGACCATGACCTTCTTGCCCAGGGTGGCCAAACCGGCCACGGTGTTCTGGGTGGTGGTGGACTTGCCGATGCCGCCTTTGCCGTAAATTGCGATCTTTCTCATGACAAACCTCCGAAAGGGGATGGGGTCGAGTTGAAATACGCAGGGCATAAGGCAAGCGCCGTGCCAAAAACAGGATGCTTTTTGCAAATTTGGTAAAATCGTTGACTGGGGCGGGTTGCGGGGAGGAAGGGAGGAATGGCCGGACTGTGGCCTGCGGAGATGCCACACCATGATGTTGCAAAATCGTCTACATTTTTGTTCCCCTTTTTGTAAGAACCGATGTCCACAGGCGTAGGCCTCCGCCGTGAGCGCAGGTGGCGGCCGGGCCTTCTTCAAACCGGCAGTGGTACCGGCGCTCGAGATCGGGCGCCGGGGATTGTCGACATCCCCGGCAAAAGTCAGTAGTCCTGGCCCAGCGGCGTGTTGCGCCGCAAGTTTTCGATCTGGAGTATCCGATGGTTACGTACTGGCTGCTGTACGCGCTCGCCGGCGCCGTCGCGGGAGTCCTGGCCGGGCTCCTGGGTGTCGGCGGCGGTATCGTCATCGTCCCCGTGCTGTCCGTGCTCTTCACCGCGCAGGGCATGTCCCCCGAGTACATGATGCAGATGGCCCTGGGCACCTCCCTGGCCTCCATCATGTTCACCTCCGTCTCCAGCATGCGCGCCCACCACAGGCACGGAGCCGTGCGCTGGAACGTGGTCAAGGCCATCTCCCCGGGCATCATCGTGGGCACCCTGGCGGGCAGCTGGCTGGCCTCCATCCTCTCCAGCGGATTCCTCAAGGGCTTCTTCGTCTGCTTCCTCTACTACGTCTCCTTCCAGATGTTCTTGAACATCAAGCCCAAGCCCAGCCGGGAGATCCCCGGCACCAAGGGCATCTTCGGGGTGGGCTCGGGCATCGGCGTCATCTCCGCCCTGGTGGGCATCGGCGGCGGCACCCTCTCCGTGCCGTTCATGACCTGGTGCAACATCCCCATGCACCAGGCCGTGGGCACCTCGGCGGCCATCGGCTTCCCCATCGCCCTGGCGGGCACCGTGGGCTACATCTTCGGCGGCCTGGGCAAGGCCGGGCTGCCGGGGGCCACCCTGGGCTTCATCTACATCCCCGCGCTGATCGGGCTCGTGGTCTGCAGCATGCTCACCGCCCCCACCGGCGCGAAAATCGCGCACAAGCTGCCCGTGCCCAAGCTCAAGAAGGTCTTCGCGGTCTTCCTGTTCATCATGGCCACGCGCATGCTGCTGCAATTCTTCTAGACACTGCTCCGCAGGCGAAGGCTGACGTATATGGATACCACCTATCCAGGGCTCTCGCAGGACGAACTTCTCCGACTGCTGCACACCGTGCTCGGGGTCTGCCGTGAGGGAGTGTCGGTCACCTCCCCGGACGGTGTCATCGAGTGGGTCAACCCGGCGTTCACGGCCATCACCGGCTACGGCGCGGGGGAGGTCGTGGGCCGCAACCCGCGCGTGCTCAAGTCCGACCGCCACGATGACGCCTTCTATACCGGCATGTGGCGCACCCTGGCCGAGAAGGGCCAGTGGTCGGGCGAGATCTGGAACCGCCGCAAGTCCGGGGAGGCCTACCCGGAGTGGCTGGCCATCACCGCGGTGCGCGACGGCGCGGGCGCGCTGCAGCGCTACGTTGCCGTGTTCCACGACCTCACGGACATCAAGCGCGACAAGGCCCTGATCCGCCAGCAGGCCTACCACGACGCCCTGACCGA
>JBKICO010000007.1:0-10049 GCA_046567065.1 Acidobacteriota bacterium | reverse complement strand
CCCGCCGGAGGCTATTATCCTACCTGTCCGTTCTCCGAGCAGCCGGAGTCTATTAACCTTCCTCTCCGCTCTTCCTGCCCTTTTCCGCTTACAGCGCGGCTTCGGGCGCGGCGAGAATCTTCTTGGCCAGGCGCACATCCTCGGCGATGCGGGCCTTGAGCTCCTCAATACCGGAGAACTTCTTCTCGGCGCGCAGGCGCTGGACGAAGTGCAGGTCCACCTCCTTGCCGTAGAGGTCGCCCGCGTAGTCGAAGATATGCGCCTCCACGGAGAGCGCCCCGCCGCCGAAGGTGGGGTTGGTGCCCAAGTTGGTCACCCCGGCCCAGATGTCCTCCCCGCGCGTCACCCAGACGGCGTACACCCCGCCCATGGGCAGGAGCTGATCCCGGGCGTTGACGTTGGCCGTGGGGAAGCCCAGGAGCTTGCCGCCCCGGTCCGCCCCGTGGATGACCTCGCCGCGCACCTTGTGGAAGCGGCCCAAAAGGGGCTTGGCGTCCCAGACGTCGCCAGCGCCCAGCATGTCGCGGATGCGCGTGGAGCTGACCACGGCGTCGTCCACCAGCACGGGGCCAAGGCGCTCCACGGCGAAGCCCATCTCGCGCCCCAAGGCGGAGAGGGTGTTGTAGTCGCCCTTGCGTCCCTTGCCGAAGGCCCAGTCGTGCCCGATGATGAGCTCGCGCATGCCCAGCTCGCGCACCAGGCAGTCGCGCACGAAGTCCTGCGGCTCCAGGGCGGCGAAGGCCCGGGTGAAGGGCAGGACCATGCAGGCCTCGATGCCGGTGGCGGCGATGAGCTCCAGCTTGACCTCGGGGGTGGTCAGGCGCGGGGGGTCGTTCTTGCCCAGGAGCACGCTGCGTGGGTGCGGCTCGAAGGTGAGGGCCAGGCTGACCACGTTCAGGGCCTTGGCGCGCTCGCGGGTGCGGGCCAGAAGTTTCTGGTGCGCCACGTGGACGCCGTCGAAATTGCCGATGGTGAGGCAGCATCCGTTGAGGACGCCTTCGAGTTCGTCGAATGTGCGGGCTACGATCATGGGGGTTCCAGAGGGGCGGGATGCCCGCCCCAGGAGGTATCCGAAACGTGCGGCGGCATCAACCGAGTAAAAATAGCCGTGGCATAAAAAAGTGCTTGCCAAACACACCGGAGGCGCATAGAAGCGTCTCTCCCGTGCCGAAGTGGTGGAATTGGTAGACACGCTAGGTTCAGGGTCTAGTGGGGGCAACTCCGTGGAGGTTCGAGTCCTCTCTTCGGCACCACCCTTTTCAGGTAAGGCCAGGCAGAAATGCCTGGCCTTTCCGCTTTTGGGGTGCCCAGAAAAAAACGTCCCAGAACCCGCGATTTCCTCTTGCCCCTCCCGCGGCTCGCTGATAGAAGCCTCTCTCCCACGCCGAAGTGGTGGAATTGGTAGACACGCTAGGTTCAGGGTCTAGTGGGGGCAACTCCGTGGAGGTTCGAGTCCTCTCTTCGGCACCAAAGCACATGCAAGGCCAGGCAGAAATGCCTGGCCTTTTGCTTTGGCGCTCCGTGCCCCTGCTGTGGCAGGCCAAGACCCGGGAGGAGCGGCCGCACCACCCCACAGCCACCGACATACTGGGCAAGAACGTGTACCTGGCCTCGCGCCGCTGCTTCATGGGGGAGGCGGTGCCCAAGCCCTGCATTCTCAAGCACCACGCCAGCGCCAACCTGTATGACGCCTTCGCCTCGGGGCTTGTGGCGAAGGCCCGGCTGAGCCAGCCCCAGCGCGACGTGGTGTGCGGCTCCATCCGCACCCCGGCGGGCTACGCCTGCCTGCGCGGCAACGGCCTGCTCCAGGGCGGGAGCAATGCCCGGCAGGGCGCGGAGCCAGACGGGAACCCGCAGGCGGCCCCAAACGGTTCGAACGCAGCCCGGGCCTGGAGCTAGTGCTTGGAGTAGCCCTTGGCCCGCATGCAGGCGTCCATCAGTTCCTGCAGGCGCTCCTCGCGGTCTTTTGAGGGCATGTTGCCGGTGGCCTTGCCCGCCTCCCAGGCGCAGTCGGCGTTGTCCTGCTCCTGCTGGGCGGGGGTGGCCCCGGAGCGTTCGTAGCGGGGCGTGCCCCCGCAGCCTCCAGCCGACAGGCAGGCCAGGAGCAGGCCCGCCGCGATGCCCAGCCGAACCGGGCTCGTCAGCGCCATGTGAGCGCCAGGATGTAGATGGCCATGCCCGCCAGGGCGAAGATCGCATCCGCGCGTTTCATGCTGCATCCCTCCTTGTTGGCCGCCAACGATACCTCCTGGCCCGCTTCGTTTCAAGCGCGGCCTCGCCGCCGTTGCCCAAGCCCGTGGGATGCTGTATGCCTTGCGCAAGCCCGAATAAGGATGCCGCCATGACCCGCAAGTTCGTCATCCTCGCCACAACGGCGCTCCTGATCCTGGGCGCTGTCATGTGGTGGATCGGACAGCGGGCCCAGACAGAACTGAAGGCCGTGGCCACGCGGCAGTTCAACAACCAGCAGCTCATCCTGGCCCAGAAGGTCGCCCAGGACATCACCCAGCATTTCGCCTACCTGCAGGGCAGCCTGCTGGAACTTGCCAGCATCGGCCACAAGCACCCCGAACTGTTGCGCACCCCGGAGCGGGCCATCCCGCCCTTCCTGGAGATTCTGCGCTCCAGCGACGTGCTGGCCATCGGCTACTCGCCGCCCGGCTCCCAGGGGGTGACCCTGTTCGACGCGGACGGACCGGTGGAGGCCCCCCTCGTGCTGGACTACACCCCCTTCCTGGATTGGGCGGACGGCACCGCCACCACGTTCAAGGTGCTCTTTGGCCCCTGCGAGGCGCCCACCGCCGGGCCGTTCAAGGGCAAGACCATCGTGCGCATCGCCACGCGCTACTGGCCCGTGGGCGCGACCCCCGACAGGCCGGGCACCCTGTTCATGGTCGTGGACGCCATGGGCGTGGCCCAGCGCTACGCGCACGACGTGCGCTCCGGCGAGACCGGCTACGCCTGGGTGCTGGACCAGCGCGGCATCTTCCTGGACCACTTCATCGCGGAGTTCATCGGCAGCGACGCCGTACAGGCCCGCATCGGGCGTGACCCGAGCCTGGACTTTTCGCGTATAGAAACCATCATGAGCGAGCACATCCTCAAAGGACAGGAGGGTGTGGACTGGTACGTCTCCGGCTGGCACCGAGGCACCCGCGGGGAGGTGCGCAAGCTCATCGCCTACACCCCGGCCCGCATCGCGCCGGACCAACCCCGGCCCCTGGTCTGGGGCGTGGCCGTGGTGGCCCCCGTGGACGAGGTGGAGGGCATCATCGGCCAGGCCACCCGGCGGGAGATGCTCATGGTGGCCGCCTTCCAGGCCGTGGTCTTCATGGGCCTGGCCGTGACCATGTATTTCTCGGTGCGCTGGTCCAGCACGCTCAAGTCGGAGGTGGAGGCCCGCACCAGCGAGCTGCGCGAAGCCCGCGACAAGATCACAGAGAACCTGCGCACCCTGCTGGAGACGCAGGAGCGCCTGATCCGCTCGGAGCGTTTCGCCGCCATCGGGGAGGCGGCCTCGCGCATCTCCCACGAGATCAAGAACCCGCTCATGCTCATGGCCGGGTTCGCCCGGCAGGTGCGGCGCACCCTGGCGGCGGACAGCAAGGAGCACGAGAAGCTGCGCCTGGTGGAGGAGGAGGCCAAGCGCCTGGAGACGCTGCTGGAGGAGGTGCGGGACTTCACCCGCCCCTCGGCCCCCAAGCTCGAACCGCTGGACCTCAACGCCACCGTGTCGGACACTCTCAGGCTCATGGAGTCGGAGCTGGCCGCCCACGGAGTGGAGCTTCGCACCGAGCTGGCCGAGGGCCTGCCCCCGGTGATGCACGACCCGGCCCAGTTGCGCCAGGTGATCATCAATCTGGTCAAGAACGCGGCCGAGGCCATGCCCGAGGGGGGCCTGGTGACCGTGACGACCAGACCCTCGGGCGATTTCGTCGACATCATCGTCCGCGACACCGGGCCTGGCCTGCCGCCGGAGCAGCTCAAACAGATCTTCAACCCCTTCTACACCACCAAGGAGCGCGGCACCGGCCTGGGGCTCTCGGTATGCTACCGCATCCTGCAGGACCACCAGGGCGACATCCGGGCGCAGTCCGAGCCGGGCGACGGCTGCGAGTTCACGGTGAGCCTGCCGCTTGGTTGAACCGGCCGAGGGTTGCCGGGAAGAAAAAGTGTGGCTGTTTTCAAAAACCCCTTGACTTCGCGGCCTGGTTTGGGCATTTCTCACCTCCCTGCAGGACCGTAGCTCAGGGGGAGAGCACTTGCTTGACACGCAAGGGGTCAGGAGTTCAAATCTCCTCGGTCCTACCATTGACCTTAAGGGAGGCCCCGCCTCCCTTTTTTTCGACTTGGGAAGCCGTACGCCTCCCGGGATGGAGCGATATCGTGAACGTCCGCGTCGGTGATCAGACTGTTGAGGCACAGGCCGGCCAAAAAGTTGGGGAAGTGCTCGCCAAGGCGCTCTCCGGCAAGGCCTTCAAGAACACGGTGGTGGCTCGCTGCGGCGAGGCGCTTCTGGACCTCTACGCCCCGCTGCCCGACACCTGCACCGAGCTGACTCCCATCGCCGCCGACAGCCCCGAGGGCGTCGACATCATCCGCCACTCCGCCGCCCACGTGCTGGCCGAGGCGGTCAAGTCGCTGTTCCCCAGCGCCCAGGTGACCATCGGCCCGGCCATCGAGAACGGCTTCTACTACGATTTCGCCTTCGAACGCCCCTTCACCCCCGAAGACCTGGAGCGCATCCAGGCCGAGATGGAGCGCCTGGTTGCCCAGGGGCACCCCTTCTCCTGCCGGACGGTCTCCAAGGCCGAGGCCGAGGGCGTGTTCAAGGCCATGGGCGAGGACTACAAACTCGAAGTGCTGGCCGACATTCCGGCGGACACCGTGTCGCTCTACACCCAGGGCGCCTTCACGGACCTCTGCCGCGGCCCCCACGTGCCCTCCACCAGCTTTCTCAAGGCCTTCAAGCTGACCCACGTGGCCGGGGCCTACTGGCGCGGCGACGAAAAGCGCCCCATGCTCTCGCGCATCTACGGCGCGGCCTTCGCCGACCCCAAGGAGCTCAAGACCTACCTCCAGCGCCTGGAGGAGGCCAAGAAGCGCGACCATCGCCGCCTGGGCGTCCAGCTCGACCTCTTCAGCTTCTCCGACGAGGCCGGCGCGGGCATGGCCATCTGGCACCCCAAGGGCGCGCTGGTGCGCACCATCATCGAGGATTTCGAGCGCAAGGAGCACCTGCGCCGCGGCTACCAGATCGTGCAGGGCCCGCAGATCCTCAAGCGCGAGTTGTGGGAGCGCTCCGGGCACTACGACAACTACCGCGAGAACATGTATTTCACCGAGATCGACGAGCAGGCCTACGGCATCAAGCCCATGAACTGCCTGTCGCACATGCTGATCTACAAGTCGCGCCTGCGCTCCTACCGGGACCTGCCCCAGCGCTACTTCGAGCTGGGCGTGGTGCACCGCCACGAGAAGTCCGGCGTGCTGCACGGGCTGCTGCGCGTGCGCCAGTTCACCCAGGACGACGCGCACATCCTCTGCCGCCCCGACCAGCTGCAGGACGAGATCATCTCCATCATCACCTTCGTCAAGGACGTGGTGGGCCTGTTCGGCTTCGAGTTCGAGGCCCAGCTCTCCACGCGGCCCGAGAAATCCATCGGCTCCGACGAAGCCTGGGACCTGGCCACAAACGCCCTGACCAAGGCCATGGACGCCGCCGGCCTGCCCTACACGGTCAACGAGGGCGATGGGGCTTTCTACGGTCCCAAGATTGACATCAAACTCAAAGATGCTTTAGATCGCCGGTGGCAGTGCGCTACGATCCAGTGCGACTTCACCCTGCCGGAGCGCTTCGACCTGACCTACACCGGCCAGGACGGAGAGAAACACCGGCCGGTCATGCTGCACAGGGTCATACTCGGCGCGGTCGAACGGTTCCTGGGTGTGCTCATCGAGCACACGGCGGGAGCCTTTCCCACGTGGTTGGCACCGGTGCAGGCGAGAATCCTCACCGTCACCGACGCGCACGACGCCCACGCGCAGTTCGTGCTGGAGCGCCTGCGGGATGCGGGCATCCGCGCGGAGGCCGACCTCCGCAACGAGAAGCTCGGCTACAAGGTGCGCGAGGCCCAGATGGAAAAAATCCCCTACATGCTCGTCATAGGGGACCAGGAGCTCGAAGCGCGCGGCGTCAACGTCCGCCTGCGCTCGGGTGAGAATTTAGGACTTATGGGAGTGGACGACGTGGCCTCGAAAATCCTCGAGGACTGCCAGGCCCCATTCAAACGAGGAGGAATGCGCTATAACTTCTGCCAGTGACGCCGCACGCTGCAACCATCAGATCCGCGCGCGCGAAGTACGGGTGATCGCCGACGACGGCTCGCAGTTGGGCATTCTGCCCACCAGCGAGGCCCTTCGCTTGGCCCAGGAGAAAGGCCTGGACCTGGTGGAGGTCGCCGCCAACGCCGAGCCCCCGGTCTGCCGGATCATGGACAATGGTAAGTTCAAGTACCAGCAGCAGAAAAAGCTACAGGAAGCCAGGAAGAAGCAGACGGTCATCCAGGTCAAGGAAATCAAAGTCCGGCCCAAGACCGACGAGCACGACTACCAGACCAAGCTCAAGCACATCCGCCGCTTCCTGGAAGCAGGCGACCGCTGCAAGGTCGCGGTGTTCTTCCGCGGGCGCGAAGTGGTCCACAAGGACCGCGGCGCCAGGATCCTCGAGCGCATCGTGGTGGACCTGGGCGACTTGGTCAAAGTGGAGCAGGAGCCCCGCTTCGAAGGCCGCGTCATGAACATGATGCTCGCACCGTCGGTAAAGAAGAAACCATAGCGCATCACATATCACGCAGGTTACGGCGTGCCGCCCGCTGCGGGTAGAAAAAGCCCGGAGCGGGCAGTATTTTCAGGAGGACGACAATGCCTAAGATGAAGACCAACAAGTGTGCCGCGAAGCGCTTCAGTGTCACCGGCACCGGCAAGTTCCGCCGCCGCAGGCAGAACAAGCGCCACATCCTGACCAAGAAGACCGCCAAGCGGAAGCGCCAGTTGTCGCCCTCGGCCATCGTCGACAGCGCCAACGAGCGTGCCTGCCGGCGGATGATGCCCTACGCCTAGCCTGAAGGCCGCCTACGGACGCAGGGCCGCCCCTGCGACTGGCCGGACCCGTCCGGCTGGCCTGAGGGATATGGCTGCTTCGGCATCGGCGGCTTCGAGAGCTTTTCAATTTCGGGAGACGGCCCGTCAGGCGGAAACGCCGCGAGCCTTGCTCCAAGGAGGACGAAACCATGCGCGTTAAACGCGGATTCGCTGCCCACAGGCGGCACAAAAAGTATTTGAAGATGGCCAAAGGCTTCGTGGGCGCCCGCTCGGTGCTCTACGAAACCGCCCGTGAGAACGTCGAACGCGCCCTGGCTTACGCCTACCGCGACCGCAAGGTGAAGAAGCGTGAGTTCCGCAAGCTGTGGATCATGCGCATCAACGCCGCCGCCCGCGAGAACGGCATGAGCTACGGCAAGTTCATCCACGGCCTGAACCTGGCCGGCATCGAACTGGACCGCAAGGTCCTGGCCGACATGGCCGTGCGCGAGAAGACCGGCTTCGCCAAGCTGGTCGAGATGGCCAAGGCCAAGGTGAACTAGTGAGTTCAGGCCAGGCCCTCATCGAGGAGCTGACCGCCCTGGCCGGGGAAGCCAAGAGCATCCTCGGCCGGGCGGATTCCTTCGAGCAGCTTGAAGAGCTGCGCGTCCTCTTCCTTGGGCGCAAGGGCCGCCTGGCCCAGATCATGGCCAAGCTCCCCGGGCTCACCCCCGAGGAAAAGCGCGACGCCGGGCAGGCCGCCAACTCCGTCAAGGAATCGCTCACCGCGCAGTACACCCTGCGCCTGGAAGCCCTCAAGCGCGTCCAGGACGAGGCAATGCTCGCCGGGTTCGACCCCTCCCTGCCGGGGCGCGCGCCGTCCCTGGGCGGGCTGCACCCTCTGACCATCGTGTCGGAGGAGATCACCAGCGCCTTCCAGAGCATGGGCTTCGAGATCGTCTCCGGCCCGGAGATCGAGACGGATTTCTACAACTTCGAAGCCCTGAACTTCCCTCCCGAGCACCCCGCCCGGGACATGCAGGACACCCTCTACATCGGGGACAACGTTCTCTTGCGCACGCACACCTCGCCCCTGCAGGTGCGCACGCTGCTCTCCCGCAAGCCCCCCGTGGCCGCCATCGCGCCGGGCAAGGTCTACCGCCGGGACTCCGACCTCACCCACTCCCCCATGTTCCACCAGATCGAGGGCATCCTCGTGGACAAGGGCGTGACCATGGCGGACCTGCGCGGCACCCTGACCTTCTTCGTGCACCGCATCTTCGGCCCCGACACCCTGGTGCGCTTCCGCCCGAGCTTCTTCCCCTTCACCGAGCCCAGCGCCGAGGTCGATATCTCCTGCGTCATGTGCGAGGGCAAGGGCCACGTGAACGGCCAGGCCTGCCGCGTGTGCAAGACCACCGGCTGGGTGGAGATCCTGGGTTGCGGCATGGTGGACCCCAACGTGCTGAGGGCCGTGGACATCGACCCCGAGGTCCACTCCGGCTTCGCCTTCGGCATGGGCGTGGAGCGCGTGACCATGCTCAAGTACGGCGTGGGCGACCTGCGGCTCTTTTTCGAAAACGACGTCCGTTTCCTGGGCCAGTTCGCCTAGCGGCCTGGGCGCGCCATGCGCCACTCCGAAGGCGGGCTTACTCGATCATGATGGCTGGATAGGCCGGAACCCGACGATCGGGCCGGAGCTCTCCGCCGGAGGCTTTGCATATGCTTCTCTCTCTGAATTGGCTGCGTGAGTTCGTCCCCTACGAGGGCCCCGTCGACACCCTGGCCGACAGGCTGACCATGCTCGGCCTGGAAGTGGAGGGCGTCAGCCGACCCTTCGCCGCCGCCGCCGACGTGGTGGTGGGCCACGTGCTCACCCGTGAGAAGCACCCCGACGCGGACAAGCTCTCCGTTTGCACCGTGGACGTGGGCGAGGCCGCCCCGCTGCAGATCGTCTGCGGCGCGCCCAACGTGGCCGCCGGGCAGCGCGTGCCCGTGGCCAAGATCGGCACGGTCCTCCCCGGCGGGCTGGCCATCAAGAAGAGCAAGATCCGCGGCGTCGAATCCTTCGGCATGATCTGCTCCGAGCCGGAGCTGGGCCTGGCCGAAAAATCCGAGGGTATCCTGGTGATCGAGGGCGAGCCCGCCCCTGGCGTCACCCTGGCCCAGGCCATGAACCTGGACGACACCATCCTGGAGATCGGCATCACGCCCAACCGCGCCGACTGCCTCTCCATCCTGGGCCTGGCCCGCGAGACGGCCATGGCCTTCGGCCTGCCCCTGTCCCTGCCCCGCTTCCAGCTCAATGAATCCGGCGAGGACGCCACCTCCCTGGTCTCCGTCACCATCGAGGATCCCACGCTCTGCCCGGTCTACCGCGCCCGCGTCCTCAAGGGCGTGGCCATGGGCCCGAGCCCGGCCTGGATGCGCTACCGCCTCACGGCCATGGGCCAGCGCCCCGTCAGCAACATCGTTGACGTCACCAACTACGTCATGCTCGAGCTCGGCCAGCCCCTGCACGCCTTCGACCGCAACCTGCTGGCGGGCGGGCGCATCGTGGTCAAACGCGCCAGCGACGGCATGCGCTTCACCACCCTGGACGGCCAGGAACGCACCCTCACCGGCAGCGACCTGCTCATCTGCGACGCCGAGAAGCCCGTGGCCCTGGCCGGCGTCATGGGCGGCGAGAACACCGAGATGAACGCCGCGTCCACCGAGGTGCTGCTGGAGTGCGCCGTGTTCAACCCGGCCACCATCCGCAAGACGGGCCGCCGCCTGGGCATCTCCAGCGAGTCCTCCTACCGCTACGAGCGTGGCGTGGACCAGCCCGCTTCCCTTTTCGCCATGAACCGCGCGGCAGCGCTCATGGCCCAGGTCTCGGGCGGCACGGTGCTGCCCGGCGTGGCCTGCGCCGAGCCCGCGCCCTGGGTCAGCACGCCGCTTTCCTTCCGCCCGGCCCGAGCCAC
>JBKICO010000006.1:0-6223 GCA_046567065.1 Acidobacteriota bacterium | reverse complement strand
CACCCAGCGCTTGTCCTCGGGGTCGTACTCCAGCAGGGGGAAGTCCGTGACCCAGAGGGGCTTGAACTGGCCCTCGTCGATGAGGCCCAGGCGCTCGCCCAGCTGCACGCGCAGGTTGCCCAGGGCGGCGTTGACCATGTCGGAAGCGCCAGCCTGGAAGAACACGATGTCGCCCACTTCCAGGCCCAGGCGCTCGGCCAGGGCGGCGCGCTCGGCATCGGAGAAGAACTTGGCTATGGGTGACTGCCACTCGTTCTCGCGGATCTTGATCCAGGCCAGGCCCTGTGCTCCGTAGATCTTCACGAACTCGGTGAGCTCGTCGATCTCCTTGCGGGTCATGGTCTCGCCGCCGGGCACCTTGAGGCCCTTGACCAGCTCGGCCTTGGCGAACACGCGCAGCTCGCAGCCGCGCACGATGTCCGAGACGTCGGTGAGCTTGAGGCCGAAGCGCACGTCGGGCTTGTCCACGCCGTAGTCGCGCATGGCGTCGGCGTAGGTCATGCGGGGGAATGGGTTCGGCAGCTCCATGTCCAGGCATTCGGAGAACAGCGTGCGGATCATGGTCTCGGCCATGCCCATGACCTGCTCCTCGTCCACGAAGCTCATCTCGATATCGATCTGGGTGAACTCGGGCTGGCGGTCGGCGCGCAGATCCTCGTCGCGGAAGCATTTGACGATCTGGTAGTAGCGGTCCATCCCGGCCACCATGAGCAGCTGCTTGAACAGCTGGGGCGACTGGGGCAGGGCGAAGAACTGGCCCTGGTTCACGCGGCTGGGCACCAGGAAGTCGCGCGCTCCCTCAGGGGTGGACTTTGTGAGGATGGGGGTCTCCACCTCCAGGAAGCCAAGCCCGTCCAGGTAGCGGCGCACGCTCTGGGCGGCCTTGGAGCGCAGGATGAAGTTCTGGGCCAGCTTGGGGCGGCGCAGGTCCAGGTAGCGGTACTTCAGGCTCAGGGTCTCGTTGATGTCGATGCGGTCCTCAATGGTGAAGGGCGGGGTCTTGGAAGTGTTCAGGAGCTTCCAGTCGTTGACCACGATCTCCACTTCGCCGGTGAGCATGTTGGGGTTGGCCATGCCCTCGGGGCGGGAGCGGACAGTGCCCTTGATGGCCAGCACGTATTCGGAGCGAACCACGTGGGCGCGGGCGTGGGCCTCGGGCGCGTGGTCCGGGCTGAACACGACCTGGGTCAGGCCCTCGCGGTCGCGCAGGTCCACGAAGATGAGGCCGCCGTGGTCGCGGCGGAACTGCACCCAGCCCATGAGGCAGACGTCCTGCCCGATGTCGGCGGCGGTGAGCTTGCAGCAGCTGTGCGTGCGGCGCCAGTCGCCCAGGGCGTCGGTGGCGCGGGGAGTCTCGTCGGGGGAGGTGATCTGGTCCATGAGGCGTATGCTCCGCTGCCCGCTAGGGGGCTATGATGTCCAAAAGGGTGTCTTGGGAAACGGTTTCCTGGGTTCCGGCCAGCATGTTCTTGACCACCACGGTGCCCTCGGCCAGCTCGGACTCGCCGAGGATCAGGCAGTAGCGCGCCCCGGACTTGCCCGCCTGGCGCATCTGGGCCTTGGCGGACTTGGCCGCCAGGGCGCACTCGCCGGAAAGGCCCGCGGCGCGCAGCTTCTGCGCCAGCAGCAGCCCCGCGTCCAGGCCCTGGGAGCCGAGCACTGCCAGGTGGAAGTCAGGCACGGCGGCCCCGGCGTCGCCCATGAGCAGGGCCAGGCGCTCCATGCCGCAGGCGAAGCCGACTCCGGGCAAATCAGGCCCACCCAGGTTCTTCACCAGACCGTCGTAGCGGCCGCCGCCCGCAACGGCGGACTGAGCCCCGATCTTGCCGGAGGTGACCTCGAAGGTGGTGCGCACATAGTAGTCCAGCCCGCGCACGAGCCTGGGGTTCAAAGTATACTCGAATCCGGCCGCGTCCAGCACGCCCGTGACCGTGGCGAAGTGGGTGCGGCAGTCGTCGCAGAGGTAGTCCGAGATGAGCGGCGCGCCCTTGGTCAGCTCCTTGCAGCTTGGCACCTTGCAGTCCAGCACGCGCAGGGGGTTGGTCAGCTTGCGGCGCAGGCAGTCCTCGCAGAGCTGGCCCCCGTCGAAGCCCTTGAAATAGTCGTTGAGGGCCTGCTGGTAGGCGGGGCGGCAGTCCGGGCAGCCCAGGGAGTTGAGCTCGAAGTTGAGCTCCCCGATGCCGATTTCCGTGAGGAAGTGGCCCAGCATGAAGAGCATCTCGGCGTCCAAGTGGGCCGAGGGCGAGCCGAAGGCCTCCACGTCCAGCTGGTGGAACTGGCGCATGCGGCCCTTCTGCGGCCGCTCGTAGCGGAACATGGGGCCGTAGGTGAAGAGCTTGGTCAGCTCCTCCTGGGCGTGCAACGCGTTCTCCACGTAGGCGCGGACCATGCCCGCCGTGGCCTCGGGGCGCATGGTCAGAGAGCGGCCCTTGCGGTCCGGGAAGGTGTACATCTCCTTCTGGACCACGTCGGTCTCCTCGCCGATGGAGCGGGAGAAGAGTTCGGTGCGCTCCAGCACGGGCACGCGGGCTTCCTTGTAGCCATACTGGCCGAAAACCTTGCGCGCGGCGCTCTCAAGGCGCTCGAAAACGACGGCCTGATCAGCGAGCAGGTCGGCGAAACCTTTGATTTTCTGGATTTTTTCCATAGAGGACCCCAGGGCGGCGTGCGCCCGGCAAAAGAGGGCTGTTAGCCCCAACACCTCGGGTTGTCAAAAACTCTTTGTGGGCTGCGCCCCCGCGAAGGAGAGCAGCGGCGTCAGCGGCGGCTCCGCGGTGAGGTCCGCCGCGCAGACGCAGTAGGCCCCGACCGGCAGGGGCAGCACCATCTTGCCAAGGCCCCACAAGGGCGGGCCGTCGTGCCAGGTGCATTCCGGGAAGGGCAGCACGCTGGCCTCCCTGACCGGGGCCAGGCCCAGGGCCTCCCGCAGCATGCGGTGCATGGCCCAGGGGGTGTACCATTTGGCCTTGGCCAGCAGCCTGTGCCTGCGGGCCGAGAGCCGGTAGAGCGAGAAGGCGTTCACGTAGCCCACGATCACCCCGCGCCGGGCCACGCGGGCGGCCTCGCGCAGGGCCAGGGCCGGGTCCTCCAGGTATTCGAGCACCGTGAGCAGGGCCACGTAGTCGAAGCTGTCCGGGTCGTAGGGCAGGTGCGTGGCGTTGCCCACCGAGCACTCAACCCGCTCGCCCAGGCGGTGCCGCGAGGCGGCCACCATCACCGGGGAGGCGTCGCAGCCGGTGACGTCGAACCCGGCCCGGTGGAAGAACTCCAGGAACATGCCCGGCCCGCAGCCTATTTCCAGGAGCGTGCGCCCCCGCCTGGGCCAGCAGGCGGTGAGCTTCTCGATCAGGCGGCATTCCTGGGCGAAGGCGTACGCGCCGCGCGGGGTGGCCAGCCAGCGCTCGTAGATTTCCAGGTCGCTTCGGTCCCAGTACATGGTGTCATTCCATACGTGGAATCGCGGGGCGCGCAAGCGGCTTGCGAGGCGCGTAGCACGGGCACCACTCGTTGCGGCGGAGAAAAACGTACCATCTCTGGTTGATGGCTGGCGCTCGACCTCGGCGGGACCAGCGCACAGCCCGCTTCCGCTTCAAACGGAGCGGGGATCGCCTGCCCCGCCCCCGCGAAATCAGCCTTTCTTCTCCTGCCGCGCCCAGGAGTCCCGCAGGCCCACGCTGCGGTTGAACACCAGCCTGTCCGGCCCGTGGTCGCGCCTGTCGGCCACGAAGTAGCCCAGGCGCTCGAACTGGAAGAAGTCCTCGGGCTTGGCCAGGGCCAGGCTCGGCTCCACCGGGCAGGCCGGAAGGGTCTTCAGGGCATCTGGGTTGATGTAGTCCTTGAAATCCTTGCCTTCCTCCACGTCCATGGGGTCGGCCTTCACAAAGGACCGGTCGTAGAGGCGCACCTCGGCCCAGGCCGCGTGCTGGGCCGAAACCCAGTGCAGCGTGCCCTTGACCTTGCGGCCGTCGTCTGACCAGCCGCCCTTGGTCTTGGGGTCGTACTCGCAGATGATCTCCGTGACTTCGCCGGTCTTGGGGTCCTTCACCACGTCAACGCAGGTGACGTAGTAGGCGTGGCGCAGGCGCACCTCTTTGCCGGGGGAGAGGCGGTGGTAGCCCTTGGGCGGCACTTCCTTGAAATCGTCGCGCTCGATGAAGAGCTCGCGGGAGAAGGGGATGGTGCGCGTGCCCAGTTCGGGCTTCTCCTGGTGGTTGGGGCACTCGAAGGTCTCGGTCTGGCCTTCGGGGTAGTTGCGGATGACCACCTTCACGGGGTCGAGCACGGCGAAGGCCCTGGGCGCGCGGTCGTTGAGGTCCTCGCGCAGGCAGGCCTCCAGCATCTCGATCTCAACGGTGTTGGCCGCGCGGGCCACGCCGATGCGCTCCGCGAACAGGCGCAGCGATTCGGGCGTGTAGCCCCGGCGGCGCATGCCCTGCAGGGTGGACATGCGGGGGTCGTCCCAGCCGGTGACGTAGCCTTCCTCCACCAGTTGGATCAGGCGGCGCTTGCTCATGACCATGTAGGTCAGGTTCAGGCGCGCGAACTCGTACTGGCGGGGCCGGGCGGGCACGGGCAGGTTGTCCAGCACCCAGTCGTAGAGCTCGCGGTTGTTCTCGAACTCCAGGGTGCAGATGGAGTGGGTGATGCCCTCCAGCGCGTCTGAGATGCAGTGGGTGTAGTCGTACATCGGGTAGATGCACCACTCGTCGCCGGTGCGGTGATGGTGCGCGTGGCGGATGCGGTAGAGCGTGGGGTCGCGCATGACGATGTTGGGCGAGGCCATATCGATCTTGGCCCTGAGCACCCGCGCCCCGTCGGGGAATTCGCCCGCGCGCATGCGGCGGAAGAGGTCCAGGTTCTCGTCCACGGTGCGCTCGCGCCAGGGGCTGTCCAGGCCGGGCTGGGTCAGGGTGCCGCGGTTCTCGCGGATCTGCTCGGCGGTCTGGTCGTCCACGTAGGCCAGGCCTTTCTTGATGAGCAGTTCGGCGTATTCGTAGAGCTTCCCGAAGTAGTCGGAAGCGAAATACATGCGGTCGTCCCAGGTGAAGCCCAGCCAGCGCACGTCGGCCTGGATGGCGTCGACGTACTCCTGCTCCTCCTTGGTGGGGTTGGTGTCGTCGAAGCGCAGGTTGCAGGTGCCGCCGTATTCCTTGGCGACGCCGAAGTTGAGGCAGATGGACTTGGCGTGGCCGATGTGCAGGTAGCCGTTGGGCTCCGGGGGGAAGCGGGTGGCCACGGTGCTATGCTTGCCCGAGGCCAGGTCCTCGGAGACGATGGTGCGGATGAAGTCCAGATGCTCTTTGGCGTTGTCGCTCATACGTGCGTCCTTTTCACCTTTTGGGTTAACCAGGAGGCAATAGGGAAAAAGGCGCGTGCGGTCAAACGCCGCGCCGGACGGGGGGCCCCCGCTCAGGCGCGGAGCCCCGGCCCGGGAAATCAGTCCTTCTTGGGGAGCTGGTCCGTGCCGTGGACCTCGTAGACTTCCTTTTGGGCCAGCTTGAACTCGTCGATGTCGAAGTCGTAGCCGTTCTCGCGGATGAAGGCCCAGTTGCACTCGGCGTCCTCGCACTGGTTGACCTTGCGGCGGAATTCGGGGTCTTCGCGCATGCGCTGCATGTATGCCTTGGCGGATTCTATGCTCATGGAAGGCTCCTTTGCTTCAGTGCCCAGTAAAATAAGCTGTTTACCAAAAATGGCAAGAATGGCTCGTTGGAATCGACGAACTTGATATGGTGCATGTCTACGTATAGATGATTTCCATGAAACTGAGCACCCAGCAGCGCGAGCGCATCGCAGCGACCCTCGACGAGAAGTACAAGGCCGTGGCCGTCGCCCCCGAGGGGCAGTTCCAGTACCCCACCGGCCAGGCCGGACTTGACGGCTTGGGCTACGAGCCGGGCTGGTACGCCCACATCCCGGAGGATGTGCGCCGCTTCTTCTGCGGCGTGGGCAACCCTTTCAAGGCCGGGCTGCCCGCGCCTGGGCAGCGCGTGCTGGACGTGGGCTGCGGCGCGGGCGTGGACACGCTCATCGCCGCCGGGATGGTGGGCCTGGAGGGCCTGGCCTGCGGGGTGGAGCGCTCCTTCCCCATGCTCACACGGGCCTGCCGCAACCGGGACGCCTGCGGGCCGGAGCTGGCGCACTTCGTGAGCAGCGTGGCCGAGGCCCTGCCCTTCGCGGACGCGAGCTTCGACATGGTGATCTCCAGCGGGGTCTACAACCT
>JBKICO010000005.1:0-4473 GCA_046567065.1 Acidobacteriota bacterium | reverse complement strand
TTCCACGGGGTAGGCCTGTTCAGTGCCCATGCCCAGGTTGTCGGTGTGGCCGATCATGGCCTGGCGGGGCGGGGCGGAGAAATCCTTATAGAGATGGAGGTAGTGGGCGCGCACGTCCTCCATGCGCTGGTTGTACTTGGCCCCGGCCGAGCCCGTGGCGGCGGCGGGCAGCAGCCAGTGGGCCTGGGCCCCGAGCACCACGCACCCGGCCACGGCCAGCACCGCCAGGGGCCGCGCGCCGCGCGCCGCGATCACGGCTGCCACGGCCCAGACCAGCAGAAAGGCCGCCGTGAGCACGATGCCCATGGGCGAGGCCGAGAACCCCAGCGCCCCGGCCAGGCCGCAGCCCAGGGCCCAGGCCCAGAAGGCCGCGCCCCGTGCGGAGGATGCTCTCTCCGCGAAGTAGACGGTCCAGGGGGCCAGGGCCAGGGCGAAGCCGATCTCGAAGCCGTGGCCCGAGACGGCCAGGGTGTAGCTGCGCGGGTTGAACTGGCTGAGCAGGCAGACCGCCAGGCTCGGCCCGAACCCCAGCCCGAGCCTGCGGCAGAGCAGCCAGAACCCGGCCGTGCCCGCCAAGGCGTAGAACAGGAAGTGCCAGCGGGCCAGAACCGCCCCGCCCAGGAAGGCCAGCCCCTTGCGCATGAGGGCGTCGAAGGCCCAGTCGATGCCGTTGAAGGTGGCCGGGGAGCCGAGCTCGAATATGGAGGACCAGGCGTCGCTGGAGATGGAGCCGTAAGCCTCTATCTGAGAGGGGTAGGGTGGGATGGTCTGGTCCCAGTTCTGGTAGATGTGGCCCGGCTCGAAGAGCACCCCCCGGTAAGAGAGCGCGAACAGGGCGGCCACCAGGCAGCAGGCGGCGAGGAGGCTCCACGGGGAGCCGGGTGAATGACCTGGCCGAGATTCCGGGTGATAGCCCTGGGCGGAGCTGGTCTGGGGGCTTGGGCGCGTACTTGTCACGCCGGGTCAGTGCCACGCCCGGGCGGATTTGAAAAGGGCCGCGAGCAACCGGGGCGCTGGGCGCTCCCGCCGCAGTTTCCCGATTTTCTTTTTGCCTGAGCTGGGGTATCCAGCCATGGCGGCGACGTTTTCCGGGCGGCACCTAGCCGGAACAGCTTGTTCCAAAATGCACAAGCTTTGGCGCTCCCAAGGGGAGGACCCCGCCCGCCCGCGGGACGAACCCAAAAAAAATCCTGAAAAAAACCAGCGTGAACCCTTTGGCGCGTTGACGTAAAGAGCGCCCTTGTGGTAGGCCAGCCGGACTTGTGAAGCAAAGCACGAGTTCCGGGGCCGCACGGGAACGCCTCCGAGAGGCACGCGAGAGGCCCGGATGATCCTTAAAAAACGAGACAAGTCTACCTGGGACGGCATCGAGAAAGCCGCCATGATGGGCACGAACTTCGTGGCCCACACGGTGGTCGGCCTGGTGATCGGCTACTACTTCGACAAGTGGCTGAACACCGCGCCCTGGGGTTTGATCGGCTGGCTGCTGCTGGGCATCGTGGCGGGTTTCCGCGACATGTACGTGCAGGCCATGAAGATCACCCGGTCTCAGTCCCTGGATGGGCCGCAGCCCGGCAGGGACGCGGGCCAGGATGCGGCCAAGAACAAGGCCCAGGTGGACGCCGCCAAGCCAGCGGAAACCCAGGAGGAGACTCCCGGAGGGAAAAAGGATGCGTGAACGCCTTGATTCCCTTCTGGAGCGGGCCGGGTTCCACCACGCGGAAGGCCGCGAGCTGGTGCGGATGCAAATCGCCATCGCCACGGGGCTGAGCCTCGCGGCCGTGTCCATCTCCGAACTGTCGGACTGGGGATGGGCCTTCACGGGCGGTGCGGCTCTCATCACGGTGAACTTCTGGTGGCTGGTCAAGTACGCCCAGAACGTGATGAGCAACGCGGCGGGTGCGGCGGGCGGAGCGTTCTTCAGGTTTTTCGTGCGCCTCGGCGTCACCGGGGCGGGGCTTTATGCGATGATCGTCGAGGCGGGGTGGCCGGTGTGGGCCATCGTGGCGGGAACGATCACTGTGATGGTGACCATTCTGGTGTGGGGGGCCCGTAAAAGGGCCAGGTCTAACAGCGCGAAGGAGGCCTAGGGCTATGGCTGGCGGATTGGAACATCCGGTATTGTTTTTGGAAATGGCGGCCAAAGGTGCGGGGCTGAACATCCCCAACGAGGTTCTCTTCGCCTGGTTGGCCATGGCCGTGCTCATCACCTTGGGCCTTATCACGTCCTCCAGGCTGCAGATGGTGCCCGGCGGGCTTCAGAACTTCTTCGAATACATGATCGGAGGGCTGGAAAACTTCACCGTGGAGACCATGGGTGAAGACGGCCGCCGCGTATTCCCGGTTCTGGCCGGCATCTTCCTGTTCATCCTGACCTGCAACTTCATGGGCCTGGTCCCGGGCTTCGACTCGGCCACCAACGCCATCAACACCAACGCGGCAATGGCCGTGTTCGTGTTCGTCTACTACAACTACTGGGGTATCAGGAACTGGGGCCCCGGCTACATCAAGCACTTCATGGGCCCCATGCCCGCGCTGGCACCCATGATGCTCATCCTCGAATTCATGAGCCACCTGGCCAGGCCGCTGTCGCTCACGCTGCGACTCTTCGGCAACGTCCGCGGCGAAGAACTGGTTCTGATGCTGCTGTTCATGCTGGCGCCCATCGCCGCCACGCTGCCCATCTACTTCCTGTTCACGCTGGCCGACTTCATCCAGGCTTTCGTGTTCTTCATGCTGACCCTGATCTACCTGAAGGGAGCTTTCGAACACGCCCATTAAACCGGGGGAAATGGTCGTTTGACCAAACAACATACCACATTCGAGGAGACTACTCATGCGTAAGGTTCTTTTCACCGCTCTGAACACCGTCGCCCTGCTGGGCCTGGCCTCCCTGTCCTTCGCCGCTGACGGCTCCGCCGTTGGCGCCATGTCCGCCTGGGGCGCCGCCGTCGGCATGGGCCTGGCCGCTCTGGGCTGCGGCATCGGTCAGGGCATCGGCGTGAAGGGCGCTTGCGAAGGCATGGCCCGCAACCCCGAGATCGGCGGCAAGCTGACCACCACCCTGATTCTGGGCCTGGCCTTCATCGAGTCCCTGGCCATTTACGCCCTGGTCGTCTGCCTGCTGCTCATGTTCGTTAAGCCCTTCGGCGCTTAATTACGACATGCTTGCCGGGAGGTTCCGCAGGGGCCTCCCGGTTTTTTCTTCCACCCGATCCCCACAAATGCCCACATGGTGAAGAGCGAACACATACCGCGCGCGACGATCCAGCGGCTGGCCCTCTACGTCCAGGTGCTGGAGACCTTCCGCAGGGAAGGCTCGGAGGTCGTCTCCTCCGAGACGCTCGCCAAGGCGTGCAACGTGAACCCTTCCCAGATCCGCAAGGACCTCGCCTACTTCGGCGAGTTCGGCGTTCGCGGGGTTGGCTACTTCGTTCAGGACCTCATCTCCTCCATCAAGCAGGCCCTGGGCGTCGACCGGGTCTGGAAGGCCGCCCTGGTGGGCGTGGGCAACCTGGGCAAGGCGCTCCTGCGCCATCAGGACTTCCCGCGCAGGGGCTTCCACATCGTGGGCGCCTTCGACTGCGACCCCTTCAAGATCGGCGAGGAGGTCTCCGGGCTGGAGGTCATCTGCTCCCGCCGGCTCAAGGAGAAGGTGGAGGAGCTCGACATCGAGATCGGCCTCATCACCACCCCGCCCGAGCGCGCCCAGCGCGCGGCCAACTACCTGGCGGACGCGGGCGTGCGCGGCATCATCAACTTCGCCCCGGCCCGGCTGACCCTGCCTGACGACATCCACATCGAATACGTGGATTTCTTCCACCACCTCTATGCCGTGGCCTTCAACCTGACCCTGGACAAGGCCGAGAAAGAATAGCTTCGGCGGCTTTGCAACCGGCTTTTTCCCGAGCACATTTCCCGCGTTATCGGCTATCTCCCCCTCACGGACCGGCGTTTGCGCCGTGATTCGACATCAGCGGAGGGACCATGCACCGTCACGTCGCGCTTTTGACCGACTTCGGCCTGGACGACCCCTACGTGGGCCAGATGAAGGGCGCGCTGGCCATGCACGGCCCGTGCGTGCCCGTGCTCGACCTGTGCCACAATGTCGTCCCCTACAACATGCTCCAGGCGGGCTTCATCCTGCGGGCCAGTTGCGGGCACTTCCCGCCCGGGACCGTATTCGTGAACGTGGTGGACCCGGGGGTGGGGGGAGCGCGGCGCATCGTGATTCTGGAGGCACTGGACCGTTTCTTCCTGGCTCCGGACAACGGCCTGCTGACCATGATCCTGGAGGCAGCGCCGGATTGCCGCGCCTACGAGGTTGATCAGGCCCACTTCGTGGCCGCCAGCGCCACCTTCCATGGGCGCGACATCTTCGCGCCACTGGCCGTTCGCCTGGCCCTGGGCGCAGGCCCCGACGTTCTCGGCAGGCAGACGGACCCGGCCGGGCTCGTGCGCCTGTCCGGGCCC
>JBKICO010000004.1:0-2946 GCA_046567065.1 Acidobacteriota bacterium | reverse complement strand
CCAGCATGGTGTCGAAAGCAGCCTTGGACTCGGAGGAAACCTTGGCGCGGGCGGCCTTGACGGTCTCGCCGGCTTCGGTGCCAGCGGCCTCCAGAATGACCTTCTCCTGCGCCTGGCCGTCCGCGCGCAAGCCGGTGCGAACAGCGGCGGCCTCACGGCGGGCGGACTCGAGGGCGGCCTCGTAGTTCTTGATCTTGTCCTCGGCGGAGGACGTGAATCCTTCGATTTCGGAAGTCTGGGCGGCGATTTTCTCCGCGCGGACTTTGAGCATCCGCCGGACGGGGGCGATGAGAACTGCGTTCAGCACCACCAGGAGAATAAGGAAGTTCGCAAGCTGGACAAAGAACCACCCGTCGAGATTCATTATGTTCATCAACCGCCCCCTAATTGTGAATTTTGTTTCAAGCCCAGGGGGGTCCCTACCTGATTTCAGGTAGGGTGTCCAGGGGCTTTTTTGGAAAAGGGTCAGTAAAACCACGTAAACAGGCCATTTGCGGCCTGTTTGTTCAAAAATTCACGAGATAGGGCAGCGAAACTACTCGGGCTTCGCCTCCTCGGCGGAGCACATGCATACCTGCCCATCGATGATGGCGCCCTCCTCCACGGAGAGGCTCGGAGCGGTCAGCGTGCCCTTGAAACGGGCGGATTTGTGGAGCACGGCGCGCTTGGAGGCATGGACCTCGCCTTCGAGGGAACCGCCGAGGATCAACTCGCCCACGCGCACCACGCCGGACACCTGCGCCTCACGGCCCACAACAAGGGTGCCCTCGGACTCGACCTCACCCTCGAATACCCCGTCCACGCGCACCGAGCCGGTGAAATCCAGCCGTCCGCGGTAGGTGGTTCCCACTCCCAAAAAGGCGTTGATCTCGTCCTTGGCCAAGGCGAACCTCCGGTGATTATGGGGCGCGTCAGGTCTTCTTGAAGACGAAGCGGCGCATGGATACGTTGAGTGCGATGCCGATCAGGCAGAAGTTGACGATAGTCGCGCTGCCCCCGTAGCTGATGAACGGCAGGGGGATACCCACAACCGGCATGATTCCTAGAACCATACCCATGTTGATGAGGATTTGCCAGAAGAAATAGAAGAAGACTCCAGCCGCCAGGAAGGAGCCGAAACGGTCCTTTGCATCGCGGGCGGTGCAGGCCAACATGTACAGGAAGATGCAGAACAGGGCCACCAGAACCACGCCGCCCACGAAGCCCCATTCCTCCGCGAAGACCGCCACGGCGAAGTCCGTGTGCTTCTCCGGCAGGAAGCGGAGCTGGCTCTGGGTTCCCTCCAGGAAGCCCTTGCCCCACATCTGCCCGGAACCGATGGCTATCTGGGACTGGATGATGTGGTAGCCCGAGCCCAGCGGGTCTCGTTCAGGATTGAACAAAGTAAGAATTCTTAGCTTTTGATAGGGTTTAAGGAAGAACCAGCCGCAGGGAATGACGATGGGAACCACCAGCAGGAGCACCTTGAACACCCGCCCGGCCAGCCCGCGATAGAGGATCATGCCGCAGAGCAGCAGCAGGATGTTCAGGCCCGAGCCCAGGTCCGGCTGGACGATGACCATGGCCGCCGGGGGCAAGGCCGCGGCCAGCACCGCGAACAGCCCCAACCACCCCAGCCTGCTTGAATCCTTGGAGAGCATCAACGCGCCCACCAGCAAGGTGGCGAACTTGGCGAACTCGCTGGGCTGGAAGCTGAAGAGGCCGAAATCCAGCCAGCGCTTGGCCCCGTAGACCGTCTTGCCCATGACGGGAACAAGCGCCAGGAGAACGATGGTCACGGCCAGCAGAGGCCAGGCCACGTGCTTGAGGTAACGGTAGTCGAAGAAGGTCAGGGCCACCATGCAGATGAACCCGGCCACGCCCCAGATGCACTGTTTCTGGTAGTAGGAGTTGAGCGAGAACCCGTCGCCCATGCGGAAGCCGCTGGCCGAATACAGGTTGAGCACGCCGATGCCGAAGAGGCAACCCATCACCAAGAGCAGCGGCCAGTTGATGTGGGTGAAGAGCCTGCGGTCCACCGGGGTCATGCGTTAGTCCTGCCGGCTTTGGGGTTGCTGGGCCTGGGCCGCTTCGCCCTTGGGGGCGGGGGGCAGCGGCTTGGAGGGCCCGAAAAGGTAGTCGTAGATGTTGCGCACCAGCGGGCCGGCGTCCTCGCCGCCGTGGCCGCCGTGCTCCACCATGCAGATCACCACGTAGCTCTTGTTGTCCTTGATGCCCCAGGTGGCGATCCAGGCGTGGTCGCGGTACTTGTAGGGGGTGTCCTTGGTCTTGGCCCGGATGTCCGCGTTGATGAGCTTGACCACCTGGGCGGTGCCGGTCTTGGCGCCCATCATGGCGTCGCCGCGCTTGATCTTCTGGCCGGTGCCGGAGTTGACCGTCTCCACCATGGCCTTCATCAGGAAGTCACGGTCCTTGTCGGTGAGAGGGAGCTGGCTCTGGACATCCACAGGGTCTGAGAGCACCAGGCTCGGCCGGATGACCTTGCCCCCGTTGATCAGCGAAGCATAGAACTTGGCCAACTGCAGCGGGGAGACCTGCACGTAGCCCTGGCCGATGGAGCAGTTGAGGGTCTCGCCCCTGGTCCAGTTCTCGCCGTAGCGGCGCTTCTTCCAGGCCGTGGAGGGGATCAGGCCGGAGCGCTCGTGGGGCAGGTCGATGCCGGTGGGCGTGCCGAAGCCCGCCTGCAGGGCGAAGCGGTTGATGCGGTCGATGCCCAGCTTCTCGCCGAGCTGATAGAAGTAGACGTCGCAGGAGTGAACCAGGGCGGAGCGCATGTCCACGCTGCCGTGGCCGCCCTTCTTCCAGCAGTGGAAGTCGTGGTCGCCCACGCGGTAGGAGCCGGAACAGAACACCGTGTCCGTGGGCTTGACGATGCCCTCCGAGAGAGCGCAGGCCGCCATGAGCAGCTTGAAGGTGGAGCCGGGCGGATACACCGACTGGGACACC
>JBKICO010000003.1:0-4972 GCA_046567065.1 Acidobacteriota bacterium | reverse complement strand
CGTTCCGCAGGCGGAACGCCCTCTATGTGAAGGCGGCCCCACGGGGGGCCGCCGTTGCCGTCATGCGGTCAAGGCCTGAAGGTCCGCGTCGGAGAGCCTGCGGTTGAACAGCGCCACCTGCCTGAAGTGCCCGCTCAGGAAGTTCGTGTTCGCGACCGAGCCGATGCTCACCGTGTTGGTGCTCGTCGCGAAGGCCGTGGCGTCGGCGACCACGGCGCCGCCATTGAGGCACGCGGACCTGCCTGTTGGACTGAAAGCCTGTGCCGCCTGGTAGAGGGTATTCAAGGCGGGGCTTTGGTTGAGGGTCTGCAACGCCCCGACGAGCACGCCCCCATGTTTCCCGGTGCCGTAGATGCCTCCAACCACGGTTCTGCCCAGGGCGGCCTGGTTCGCCGTTGTCCCGTCGTTCAGGGAGAGGATCAACTGCGCCGTGGTGTCCACCTTGAATCCTGCGAAGCTGAAGCGGGCAAACAGCGTTCCCTGTGCCGTATCGAAGAGCGCGTTGCCCTGTGCGTCCACCAGGCTGGCCAGGGACAGCGTGCATTGGTCCGCGCTGCGTGTGCACGGTGCGGACGTGGTGGGGATGTAGGAGGTCGGAAACGCCCCGGTCTCCAACTGCGCCCCCCAGATCATGGCCGCGTTTTGTAGCGTCGGGTCTGCGGCGGACTGACCCCAGACCGTATGCCACGCAGGAGTGTAGTTCCAGCGGACAGAGTTGTTCGTGGAGTTGTTCGTTACGGCCACCCACACCTGCCAGAATGAGCCGTAGTCCTTTATGCCGTAACCCACGGGTGGTGCTGATCCGCTGATGACGGTGTTGACCCTGACTTCTCCGGTTGTGGTGTTGACCTCCAATCGGCTGCCGACGGTTGTCCCCCCACTGAAAACAACGGACAGGATGCCCAGGACGCCCACCCCGGTGGTCTTCCTGATCTGCAAGGACCCACAGTACGCTGTGGTGCTGTCCTGGGGGGCGCTCACCCCGCCGAGCGCAATATCCTGCTTGAGGTTGGCCGATCCAGAAGGCGATGTGTCAGCCACTGAGTAGCATGTGTTCGTTCCATCCGGGGCAACAGCCATGAAGGGGACGATGGTTGGGGCCACGCCGGAAGTCCATCCAGGCTTGTCAAACTCCGCAGAGTAGCACAGGAGGTTGGTGCGCTGCTCCTCGATGAGCTTGCCCAGGTAGGCCCCGCTCACGGGGTCGTAGCTGTCGCGCAGCACCCCCGCGGGGACCGTGCGGATCACGCCCAGGGCGTCCGTGCAGGTGGCCGTGGAGTTGCGCGTGAAGCTGACGCCCGGGGGCGTGATGCCCGGCTGGGCCACCCAGTTGAAGATCGGTCTGATGATGGCCATTAGGGTATCCTCTTCATGACGCGGACGTAGAAGGTGACGTTCGGAGTCGGCATTGTCGGGCTGCCGGAGAGGTTCGTTATCTGGACGAACACGGCGTCCTTCTGTGCGAAGGCCTGCATCTGCCCGACATTGATCGAACTGCTGACCATGGCAAAGTCACCCACATTCACACCGGGAGCGACGGCGTTCAGGAACGTCTGCAGCCCGATGTCGAGGAGCGGGACTCCTCCTTGAAACTGGATGTCGATGAAACGCATGTCCTGAAAGGCCGCCGAGCCCAGGCACCAGGCCGGGGGCAGGCTGCCCGGGGCCACCCCCTTGGGGAAGGAAGCCGCGCTGGACGCGGCCTGTGCGGCCGAGAGCGCGGAAGCCTGGGCGCTGGCCGAGGCCTGCCCCATGAACCCCTGGGCGTTCTGCGCCTGGGCGGCGGCCTCCGCCGATTCCCTCCGGCATTGCTCCAGGGTGGTGAACTGGGCCATGGAGCCCACGGTCTCCGGGGTGCGCAGCACTATTCTGTGAACAACGGCAGCCATCAGCGCGTCACCTCCGGTTTCACGGTCACTTTGCCTTCCACCAGCCGCTGCACCATGGCGTCGGGCCAATTGAGCCTTAAGTCCCAGACGCCGTAGGGTTTGCTGAGGGCGCGGGTCTGTTCGGCGTTCAGGGTCAGGGTCACGCGCCCGAAAAGGGGCGACACTTCCGCGGCGAACACGGCCGCCGGGTCCGGGTCGGAGTGCCGCACGCGGACCTGCGCGGCCGCGGAGCAGCCCGTGAGGTCGCAGGGCGAGCCGTTCTCGTCCTGGCAGTCAACTTCCAGGAGCAGGGTCGCGCCCTGCTCGATGATGATGTCGTGTCTGTGGGCCATGATTACTCCTGCGGGGCTTCGGGCCAGGGTTTGTCCAGGGTCCAGTCCGAGGGGAAGTCGCGAAGGGCCTGGCGGTATGCCGCCCAGGCGTCCCTGGTTTCGGGGGGCAGGGGCGAATCCGGGAGCTGCGTCCAGTCGCAGGCGGTCAACAGGGCGTTGCGGACGCGGCGGACTGCGGCCAGGGCCAACCCCTCGTTCAGGGTCCAGGCCTGCCCGTCCCAAACGTAGCGCTCATCAGGCCGGGGTTGGGTGGTCCAGCCTTCGGGGATGGGGCCGACTTCCGTCACGGTGCGGGCGGCGCCGTTTTCGGTGTTGTGGATAGCCTGCCCCCGGTGGTCCTCCACGGTTTGCCAGCCTTCGCCGTCGAACAGGGGGACAAAGCCGGGCTCGCAATCCGGCGGGGCCTGCTCTGTGGAGCGGGCGGGCCGCAAGTAGTTGGGCTCGCCCTCGACGAAGGGGCAGGCGGGAGAAAGTGCCGCGGCCACCGGCCCCACGTAGAGGCCGGACATGTCGTAGGAATACAGAATCATGGGGCTACCTCCACTTGATGCAGTACAGGACCGCGACGTTGACAGGACGTGTTTCTTCCCCGGCCACGCCGTAGTCATCCAGCTTCTCGGCGTCGGTGAACTGAGGGGTATAATCCTGCGTGTGGAAAACCCCGCTGCCATCGCGGATGCCCACGTTCACTGTGTTGAAGCCCCCACCGGCTTGGCAGGTTCCATTGAGGCCCACGAGGTGGGTGTGCTTCTGACAGTCGAAACTCTGCGTGGAGCCCACGGCGTCCCCGCTCGACCGGCTGGTGGCGTCCGGGTCCACATGGGCGTTGTTGTCCCAACCGCGCAGGAAGTAGCCGCGCAGGTCAGGGAGTTTGAATTTGGACGGTTCGGCCGCCAATCCGAAGCTGGTGCCGATGGCCGCGTAGAGCGCGGGGTAGTCCGCCATGGTCAGCTCCGCGCCGTCGCACGGCAGCCAGTTGCACCCTGCGGGCAACGACTCCATGCCGAAGGCGGCGATCATGCCGATGGGACCTTCCGCCAGCAGGCTGGGCAGCAGCCCGGAGGGGATTTTCGCCGAGGCGTCCAGGCGGGGCACGCCCTGGGGCTGGTTGTAGTCCCCCTGGCTGATCTTGCCGCCGAGCGACGCCAGGAGTTGGTTGAGGCCCGCGAAGGCCCCGGTGAGGTCGGCGTCCAGATCCAGGACGGCCTGTTTGACCGAGTCCCCCGTGGGGCTCGCGTCGATGAGCGTTGTTCTCGTGAATGCCATGCGTTCTCCTTGCCAGGTGGAGAGGCATGATATGCAGGAGCGCGCGGATTGCACCCCATATAGGGCTATGTGGGGAAAAACTTGGCCGGGATGGAAAAAAACTCAGATTTCGGGCGAACGATTCAGACGGATGTGGCAGATGGCCTGGAGGCAGGCCCAGGCCCCGAGCTGTACGGGCAAGCAGCAGAATTCGGTGAGCAGTTCGAGTTGCGCCTGGCTGCCCTCGAGGGGGAAAGCCCCCACGATCCAGCCCGCGAAAAGGTTCACGCCCAGCCAGAACGCGCCCAGAAGCACATTCAGGGTCACCAGGCGCGTCAGATGGCCCCTGGCCGCGCTCCGGGCCGAACGCCACGGAGAGGGGACGCCCAGGGCCAGCCCGGGCAGCCAGAGCAACTGGAGCCGGGGCGTTGCGGCCTGGGCCGCCAGCACGGGCAGCGCCACGGCCAGGACGGCTTCGGCCTGCTCCGGCAGGCCCATATCCATCAGGAGCGAGGCCAGCCAGCTCCCCAGTGCGCCGGGGACAGCGGCCAGGCACAGCAGCAGGGCCAGCGCCCCGATCTGCCTCCAGGTGGCCGCCCCGCCGATCCGGGCCAGAAAGCCCGAGGGGGGCTCCCAGGAGGCCAGCAGCAGGCGCAAGGCGTGCACATTGAAGGCCGCCGCCAGCAACAGCAGCGCGAACGCCGTGGCCGCAAGCGTTGGGAGCACGGCCCAGTCGGGCACAAGCCCCAGAGCGGCCAGGCCCAGGAAGAGCCCGCCGCAGGCGGGCATCTGCCAGGAGAGAAGCAGCAGCGCCCTGGAGTGGCTGGCCATGAGGGCGAAAACGCCCGCGACGGCCTGCGGCACGCTCAAGGGGCTGCGGCTCACGCTTCTTCCGGCTCGGCCTGGGCGGGTTCCGGCCTGCCCTGGAGCCGGGCGTACACGCCCGCCCCGGCGGCGATGGAAACCAGGGCCGTGACGAACCCGACGAAATAGCTGCACAATCCGTAGGCCAGGGCCAGGGCCGGGTTCTCCCACCAGCCGAGCGAGTCACCGAGGATGTTCATGCCCACGCCCGCGTACTGCGGGAGCCAGATCATGAACATGAGCCCCACGATGCGCCAGCGCGCCGAGCAGGCCGCCAGCATGGCCGCGTTCTTGCCGAACAGGCGCATGGAGCCGCCCGCCGCCGCGTCCGCGAAGAGCATGACGGCCCTCGGCGCCAGCCACAGGTAGACCACCGCGCATACGGACAGAACGAGTGCCGCCGGACCCGCCGCCTGCTGCCATCCGGCCATGGCCTTCAGGCTCGCGGCCGCCCCGCTGGCGGCGTACAGCCAGGCCCCCAGCAGCCCGGGCAGGATCGTGGCGGCGAGGTATGCGCCGATGATCTTGAAATAGACCCCGATGTAACGCCAGGTGCCCGGATCCAGGAGTTGCATCCCGTAGAACGAGGATGGCACCTCCGAAAGCAGGGCCTTGCGGTACAGCCGCACCTCCAGGGGCACG
>JBKICO010000002.1:0-7977 GCA_046567065.1 Acidobacteriota bacterium | reverse complement strand
AGCCCCGTTGTGGAGAAGGCGTGGGGGTTGTGGCACGCCCGTTAGCCGATCCTGTTTTACCTCCCCTGCCACTGCCCGGGGAACATATCCCGGATGTATTCGGGGTGCCGCCAGGGATTCCCAGCACGTTCCGCTTTCTGTAGCGCACCGAATCCGTTTCTGTACCCTGCCTCGGCCCTGAAGGGATCGCCGCCGGAGATGTTGCGGCCCTTGCCAAGCCGTGCTATGTATTGATGAATAATTTATTCTGCTTGTTGAGTGTGGTGAACCTGTGTCCGGTGTCTGGTGTCGCATGCCCAAGCCCGTATTCGTGTGTCTGTTCGCTCTGGTTGCGGTGTTGTGCGGCTTGCCTTCCAGAGGTGATTGCGACCCAGGGGAAATTCGCCAACTTGTGTCTGAGCTTGAGCGGGCGAGTGTATCTATCATTCAAAAAGGTACGGCCAACCCGTTCTGGGAGATCCAGGCGGCGTTCGCCAAGAATCCGCCGGGGCCGGGTTGGACGGACTGGAGCGAGTCCAACGCACCGAGTGTCAAATGCGCCGATTCCGTTGCGTCGCTGCTGCGCACCGCGGACGCGCTGGGCTTTCTGGACCGGCGGGACATGTTGGCCCGCCGCATTCTCTGGGAGATTTCAGGGCGCATCCGGCCCACCAAAGCCGCGGACCAACGCTGGTTCGACAAGACGAAGCGTTGGCTGAAAACGAGCGTCCGGTTCGAGAACGTCGCGGCCGGGTTCGATACGTACACGGGTCGCGTGCGTGGCTGCAGGGTTCTTCTGCTCCAACTCAAAGGCGCCCTGCGCCGGGAGGTGCGCCTGGCGGGCGGTGTGCTGCCCACGTCGCGGCCACTCCTCGCGGAGGCGTATCCCGCCTACCGGAAGATGATGCGGGACTCTCAGGCGTTGCTGGTGCGGGCGAAGGCGCTGGAAGCCAGGCTCGGCCCGGCCACCCCCAGGGATTGGCCGGGCCGCGTCAGGGCCGTACAGGACTGGGCTCTTTTCGTCCAAGACAAGTTCGCGGTCATAGCCGCGGCCAAGGTGCGCGAAGATAGCCCGGTCGCAGAGTTAGAGTTTGTCGAGTTTTCCCTCTTTAACGATGGGTGGTCGTTTGACGCCGCCGTTCGGGAGACCTGCTGGCAGGTAGGACTCGAACCCTCCCCCTTCCCGATAGCGGAACAGGCTACGGGAAAAAGCGTCTATGAATTGCTCGAAGCGTTCTTTTTCGCTTACAATGCCTCTGATCGCGATCTGCACGATCGGGTCGCGGGGTGGCTGCACAAGGATGAGTGAACGGCTAGCGAGGTTTTTCACCATACTGGCCCGGGAACATCTGTTTGATGTAGCTTTGGCTCGGTAGCGGATTGCCTGCCAGTTCCGCTTTCAAGACATTCCCTGGGCCAGCGTTATATGCCGCTTCTGCCTTGAATGGATTGCCACCTGCCCAGTTCAATCCTTTCCTGGATACCATGGTGCCGATCATCGAAGCGAAATTGGGATCTTGCATGGCCTTCTTATATTCGGCTACCTGATCGGGGTACTGTAAATTCCCAGTTTTTGTGTCGAGTTCTCCAAAGTTAAAACCCACTTCAGCCGCCGCACCGGGACGAACTTGTTCGAGTCCACCCGCCTGAGTGTCGCCACGCCAAGCCGCCGCGTTCCCTTTCGATTCCACCGACACCTTGTTGTACCCGTACTGCTCGGGATATCCGAAGAAATTGCTCCAGTACCTCACGTCTTCTTGGGCGGTTCCCGTGGGGGGGCCGTAATTGGAGCCGGGGGCCTGCATGTTGCCGTAGATGTCCCGGACCTCTTTAGGCGCGTTGGATGGATTCAATGGATTGCGTTTCATGAACGCCTCCAGGTGGGTTGACAGCATCCCGGAGTCGTTGGCCCATTGCAGGTGCGGCGGCAAGGGGACGGTGCCCTTGGCCGGGCCAGCGTCGCCGGATGTGGAATTTTCAGCAGGCTGCGAGGGCTGTGGCTGCCCCGAATCGGACGTTGAGCCTTGTTCAGGGGCTTCGCCTGACGAAGCCAGAAGCCGCATGCCATTCTGAGGCCAGCCCTCGTGATGGCCATCCAGGTCCGGTCCGCCCGTGCCGTCATGTTCATTGCCAGTGGCCAATATCACGCCTCCGTTGAATTCATCAGGATCAGGATGAGCCCTGATGTAGCTCTCGGTCAGGTAATCAACGTAAGGCTCCTCGCCTTCGCCTGCTGATCTGAATGGGGTTCGGGCCAGAGGTCCAAAAAGAGAGTCAAGATTCCAAGGCAAGGTGCTGCTACTCCTTGCCGCTGTCTGCGGCGGGTTTGCGCTTCTCGGGCGAAAGCGGTTTCAGGTTCATTGCCACTTGAAGTGTCGCCGCTATCCAGCGGCGTTATTGTGCACCTTTCCGTCAGGTACGATGGGAAGGCATTCTAGCGGCAATTGCATTGAGCGCCACCCACATAGGGCTATGTGGGGAGAAAGTTGAAAATAACGCCGACATGGCCAACCGGTCCGGCGGCGGTGCTGGGGGTGGCGCGCCAGCCGGGCCGGGCGCAATTATCGGCAGGCCCTCCAAAACAGAAGAGGCCGCCCCCGAAGGGACGGCCTCTTTGTTCCATTGAACTGGAATGTCACATGAATTTCTTGTTCACCACGTTCTGCGGCACGCCGTCCAGGAACATCCGCACGTTCTCCGCCGCGATGGCCATCAGGCGCTTGCGCGCCGTGAGCGAGGCCCAGGCCATATGCGGGGTGATCAGGCAGTTGGGCGCGGCCAGCAGCGGGTTGGCCTGGTCGGGCGGCTCCACGGCCAGCACGTCCAACGCGGCCCCGGCCAGGCGGCCTGTGTGCAGGGCCTCGGCCAGGTCCGCCTCGTTCACCAGGCGGCCGCGCGCGGTGTTCACCAGGTAGCTCCCGGGGCGCATGCGCCCGAGCAGCGCGGCGTTGACGAAGGCGTCGTTCTCGGCGGTGAGCGGGCAGTGCAGTGTGACCACGTCGGAATACTCGAAGAGTGCCTCCAGCCCGGTGAAGCCGAACAGCGGCGACTCGATGGGGGACTTGGGCCGGGGGGCGTGGGCCAGCACGCGCATGCCCAGGGCCAGGCCCAACTCCGCCACGCGCCTGCCGATGCCGCCGAAGCCCACAACGCCGAGCGTCAGCCCGGCCAGCTCCACCTGCGGGGTGCTCCAGAAGGTGAACTCGCCGCAGCGGTTCCACTCGCCGCCTCGCACCTGGCTGTCGTGCAGCTCCACGCGGCGGGTCATGGCCAGCATCTGGGCCACCACGAACTGCGCCACGGACTCGGTGCCGTAGCCGGGCACGTTGCACACCGGGATGCCCCTGGCCCCGGCGGCGGCCAGGTCCACCACGTCGTAGCCGGTGGCCAGCACGCCGATGTAGCGCAGCTCCGGCAGGGCGGCGATCACGTCCGCGCCCAGGCGGGTCTTGTTGGTGAGCACCACGGGCGCGCCCAGGGCGCGCTCAACGGTCAGCCCGGCGGGGGTGCGCTCATGCACGGTGAGGGACCCGAGCGCGGCCACGGCGTCCCAGGGGTTGTCGCCGGGGTTGAGGGTGGCGCCGTCGAGCACCACGATGTCAGGTGAGCTGTTCATATGTCACATCGCAGGGTTGTAGACTTCGAACGTCTGGGTGAGGGCTTCGCCTTTCTCGGTCTCCACGCGCAGCTCCCAGTGGCCGGGGGCCAGTTCCCACGGCTGGGAGAAGGTGAAGAACACGTCGTAGCTCTGGCCCGGCTGGAGCGTGGCCTCGGTGACGTACTCCAACTGCGCCTTGGGCTTGGAGGGGTCCAACAGGCCGGGGGTCAGGGTGATTATCTTGACCTTCATGGCCTGGGCCTTGGGGTCGGCGATGCGGAAACGGAAGCCGAAGGTGGTGCCCATTTCGAGGGGCACCGCGTTGGTTGCGCGCAGCAAAGCGCCGTTCTTGAAGGTGCCTGCCTCTACGATTTCGAGCTGCTTCGCGGGTTCGCCCATGCCGAGCATGGAGCAGGCCGAGAGCAGAAGGCTGGCGGCCAGGATGAGTAGCGTGCGCATAGTGACCTCGCGTTGGGGTTGAAAACGGCCTTCGGAGCATACAGCATCCGCCCGGCGAAGCAAACAGCGCCGCGGCCCGGGCCCGAGGCCTGGGAATATGGCGGGCGGACGCATTTTACCTCCGGGGGCGGTTGCGCGAAGGTTGCGATATCGTTACAAGAGAAGCAAAGAGTTGGAAACCAACCGTCCGGGCCGCACAGGCCCAAGGCGGAAGCGGAAGGCAGACGAAGGCTCCGAGGCGCAACCTCTAAGGAAACCACGGGAGACTGGCATGCTTGACGTTCTGAAAAACCAGCGGACCTACGCTTTGGTCGGCCACGGGGGTTGCGGCAAAACCTCCGTGGCCGAAATGCTTCTGTACGTCGCGGGGGCGACGCCGAAGCTGGGCAAGATCGAGGACGGCACCACCGTGCTCGACACCGAGCCCGAGGAAATCAAACGGCGCGGCTCCGTTCAGCCCGGCTTCGCCACGTTCCAGTGGAACAAGAACCGGCACTTCCTCGTCGACACCCCGGGCGACCTCTCCTTCAACGGCGACCTGGGCTACGTCCTGGCCAGCGTGGACGCCGTCATCTTCGTGGTGGACGCCGTGGACGGCGTGAAGCCGCTGACCAAGAAGCTCTGGCAGGAGGTCTCCAAGTTCCGCCTGCCCACCATATTTCTCATCACCAAGATGGACCGCGACCGCGCCGACTACGACATGGCCTTGAACGGCATCCGCAACCAGCTCGGCGTGAAGCCCTTCCTGCAGAACATCCCCATCGGCAAGGCCGACACCTTCTCCGGCGTGGTGAACATCGTGGAGAACAAGGCCTACGCCTTCGACACCGCCGGGAAGATGAGCGAGATCGCCGTGCCCGGCGACATGCAGGACGAGGTGGAAGGCCTGCGCGAATCCATGATGGAAGAGATCGCCGTCTGCGACGAGACCCTCATGGAGCGCTACCTGGAGGACCCCGCCAGCGTCTCCCTGGACGACCTGGTGGCCGCCACCCGCAAGGCCGTGGTCTGCGCCGAGCTCTACCCCGTGATGGTGGCCTCGGGCCTCAAGTGCATGGGCGGCCAGCGCATTCTGCAGGCCGCGCAGCTGTTCTTCCCCTCCCCCCTGGACGTTCCCGTGGGCCAGAAGATGGTGGAGGCCGAGGACGGCTCGCTGCACCCCGTCTCGCCGGATGCGCCTCCGGCCTGCTTCGTGTTCAAGACCCTGTTCGACCAGTTCGCGGGCCAGCTCTCCATCATGCGCGTGCTCACCGGCACCGTCACCCCGGAGGCCAACCTGCTGAACGTCCGCTCCTCCGCCAAGGAGCGCTTCAGCTCCATGCTCTTCATGGTCGGCAAGGAAACCCAGCCCTGCAAGGAGCCGGTCGGCCCCGGCGGCATCATCGCCGTGGCCAAGCTCAAGGAGACCAAGACCGGCGATACCCTCTGCGACGAAAAGCACGCCTTCGCAATGCTCAAGCCCAAGCTGCCCGAGCCCATGATCTCCTACGCGCTGGCCCCGGCGGAGAAGGGCGACGAGGACAAGGTCTACCAGGCCATGTCCAAGCTGCTGGACGAAGACGTCACGCTGCGCCTCTCCCGCAATGAGGAAACGGGCGACATGCTGCTCTCCGGCATGGGCCAGTCCCACGTGGAGAACGCCGTGGAGCGCGCCAAGCGCCGCTACAAGGCCAACCCGGTGCTCAAGGCACCCACCATACCCTACCGGGAGACCCTCAGGGGCAAGGCCGAGGTGCAGGGCCGCCACAAGAAACAGACCGGCGGGCGCGGCCAGTTCGGCGACTGCTGGATCAGGATGGAGGGCGGCACGCGCGGGGCGGGCTACGAGTTCGTGGACGCCATCGTGGGCGGCTCCATCCCCAGACAGTACATCCCCGCCGTGGACAAGGGCGTGCAAGAGGCCGCGCACCGCGGCGTGCTGGCGGGCTTCCCCGTGGTGGACTTCAAGGTGGAGCTGTTCGACGGCTCCTTCCACACCGTGGACTCCTCGGAAATGGCCTTCAAGATCGCGGGTTCCCTGGCCTTCAAGGCCGCCTGCGAGAAGATGAAGATGGTGCTGCTGGAGCCCATCGCCCTGGTGAGCGTCTCCATCCCGGACGAGTTCATGGGCGACGTCATTGGCGACCTCTCCAGCCGCCGGGGCAAGGTGCTGGGCTCCGACTCCACCGCGGGCGTCACCGAGGTGCAGGCCCACGTGCCCATGAGCGAGATGCAGGAGTACGCCAAGGCCCTGGGCTCCATGACCGGCGGCCAGGGGGCCTTCACCATGGCCTTCGACCACTACGAGGACGCACCGCCCCCGGTGACCGAGAAGGTGGTTGCCGAGTACAAGGCCAAGAGGGCCAAGGAAGAGTAGGGATTACGGCCGCATTGAAATGACGAAGGCCCCGGAGCGATCCGGGGCCTTTTGTTTCGCCGGGGGCCGTTTCAAAGGGGTGCACGGACGCATTCGGACCCGGGTGACGGGGAGTGCTCCGCCTCGGTGCGGCTGAAGGGGGGCCTCAATGGCCGGCGTTGACGCCCCAGGTTATCGCGTTGGAGTTGTTGGGCGCGTAGTTGGCGTTGGCGTTGCCGTTGGCCATGTTCCTGTCCATGAGCACGTTGGCTGAGCCGCTGTTGATGTCGAACCCGCGGTAGCTGTTGCCGGTGGCGCTGTTGCCCAGCACGTTGGCCGCGCCAGCGATATAATAACCCGTGCCGTTGGCGTTGGCCATGCAGCCGGAAACAAGGCCCGCCTTGAGCGCCACCCCGATCTCGGAGTTGCCGGAGCAGTCGCAGCCCACGACGCTGGCGAAGTCGTTGACGCTCAGGTCGAAGCCGTTCCTGCCTGCGTAGGCCCTGAGGTTGTTGAGGTGCAGGCCGTACTTGTACCATGCCGTGCTGACGCCGGTATCGAAGCCGCGCACGGCGCCGTTCCTGATCACCACGGAGTTGTTGTTCACATGGATGCCGTGGCTGGCCGGGTTGCCCAGCAACTCGAAGCCCATCAGGTCCAGCACGACGTCGTTGGCCGAGATCGTGATGGCGTACCCGGCGGCCGAATACGAGAGGTTGCCCCCCAGGTAGTACAGGCCCGGGCTGGTGATGGTGTAGGGCAGGCTTTTGATCTTGGTTCCGACACCGGGCGGGATGGCCGTGGCCACGTAGAACTCGCCTTGCGAAAATGCCGGGGAAGCCGCGAGGATGAACAAGAGGACAACCGCACAGGGAAACGAGTTGCGCCACATGGTGTGTGCTCCTTGCCGCAGTGTTTCTACAGTACGACTGTGAGCCAGGGGACAGGTAAGCATGAGGCAGGGGAAAAGCGCTGAATGCTGTGGCCAGCAGCCTGTGCGTAACTCACACTACTGGCAATTAGTCAATGGAGGAAACAGGAAATTCCATGCCCGGCCCGTCCCCGTCCTGCGCTTCCAACATGGCGGCCAGCGCCTTCACCGCGCCGGTGCGGTCACCGCTTCGCCACACCAGCGAGGTCCGCACCCGGGATATCTCCGGGGGCAGCTCGTGCACGCTCACGCCCGCCGTGCCAGCCAGCAACCCCGTCACCGAGCGCGGCATGATGGCCACGCCCATGCCGGAGGCGGCGCAGCCCAGCATGGTCTGGTAGGAGCCAAGCTCCACCGTGCGCGGGGCCTCCCTGCCGCCGCTTGCGGCCCAATCCTCCAGGCGTTTGCGGTAGGCGCAGCCGTGGCTGAACACCAGCAGCGCGAGCGACCCCAGCCGCTCGGGCGAGGTGAGCGCGGGCTGCGTCAGGGCGGCCACCAGCACCAGCTCCTCCCGGTAGGCGGGGCGCTTCTCCAGCCCTTCGCCGTGAACTGGCTCGCTGACGAAGGCCGCGTCCAGCGCGTACTCCCGCACGGCTCGGGCCAGATCGGCCGAAGTGCCCGTGGTCAGCTCCAGGGCCACCTCGGGGTAGCGGGCGTGAAAGGCCCCCAGCAACT
>JBKICO010000001.1:0-3901 GCA_046567065.1 Acidobacteriota bacterium | reverse complement strand
CTGGCCTGGCCGTCCAGGCTGGCCTGGGGCGCGGGTTTGCCCGCCGTGAAGAAATAGGGCGGCACGTCGGCCAGGTCGATGCGCTCGTCCTCCACCATGATGGAGAGGCGCTCCACCAGGTTCTCCATCTCGCGCACGTTACCGGGCCAGTCGTACTTCACCAGGGCGTCCAGGGCCCTGGGCGTGAAGCTGAGCCTGCGCCCGTACTCGCGGGAGAGCTTGTCCAGGAAGTGGTTGAGCAGCGCGGGGATGTCCTCCCGGCGTTCGCGCAGCGAGGGCACCAGCACGGGGAAGACGTTGAGGCGGTAGTAGAGGTCCTCCCGGAATTCGCCGTGGCTCACGGCGTCGGCCAGGTCGCGGTTGGTGGCCGCGATGATGCGCACGTCCACCTTGCGGGTCTTGATGCCGCCCAGGCGCTCGAACTCGCGCTCCTGCAGGAAGCGCAGCAGCTTGGACTGGATGCCCGCCGAAAGCTCCCCGATCTCGTCCAGGAAGATGGTGCCCTTGTCGGCCTCCTCGAAGCGGCCGGGCTTGGGCGCGGCCGCGCCGGTGAAGGCCCCCTTCTCGTAGCCGAAGAGCTCCGACTCCAGCAGGTTCTCCGGGATGGCCGCGCAGTTGACCTTGATGAATGGGTACTTGGCCCGGTCGGAGAGCTCGTGGATCATGCGCGCGGTGAGGGTCTTGCCCGTGCCGGACTCGCCCAGCAGCAGCACCGTGGCCCGGGTGGGGGCCACCTTCTCGATCATCTGGTGCACGCGGGTCATGGGCTGGCTCTGGCCCACGATGAAGAAGCGGTGGTAGGTCTTGGAGAGCTTGAAGCGCAGCGACAGGTTCTCGCGCCGCAGATTCTCCTCCCGGGCGCGCACCTGCTTGCCGAGCTGCACGAACTGCCCGATGAGCGCGGCAACGATGGAGAGGAAGCGCACGTCCTCGTCGTAGGAGACGTCGTCGCTGAAGAGGCGGTCCGCGGTGAGCACGCCGCCGGGCTGGCCCTTGATGGTCACGGGCACTCCCAGGAAGGCGATTCGCCCGCGCTCCATCCCACGCGACTGGGTCTTGTCCAGGAACAGGGGCTCCTTGGTGATGTCTGGCACCACGAAGGGCTTGCCCGTCTGGAAGATGCGCCCGGTGACGCCCTCGTCCAGGCGGTAGACCCCGCGCCGCTTCTCCTCCGGGCTGAGCCCGTGGGAGGCGCTGATGGCCAGGGTGTTGGTCTCTTCGTCGAGCAGGGTGATGGTGGCGCGCTTCATCTCCAGCGTTTCGGAGAGGATGCGCAGTATGTCGCTCAGGGTCTGGTCCAGATCCAGGGCCTGACCGATGATTTGCGAAATTTCGTAAAGGACTTTCAGTTCCAGCTGGCTGACGCTGTTCATTGCGATTCCGGGAAAATAGGGACACGGCGGCCGCCCAGCGCGGCCATGCCTGTGCCCCCCTCCTAACTACAAAAATGTACGCTTGCAATCCCCCAAATGCGTCATAGTCACGCCGGAACGGGCATCTAACAAATTGCTAAAGAATACCGGCATGTTGCGCTGCCGTGTTTCTGATTATTTTTTTACGAAAACGTTAATCACGCGCTGCGTTTGCATCCGCCGTCGTCGTGGAAGGCCAGAAAGCCCGCCAGGCCCTCCTTGCCCAGGTAGCGCTCCAGTTGTTTGCGCTCGGTGTGCAGCAGATCAACCACGATGAGGCCGTCCAGAGCCTCGCTGAAGCCGGGGTCCACGTTGAAGGCCAGAATTTTGCCGCCGAGCTTGAGGTATTGGCGCATGAGCACCGGGATGCCCTTGCTGTCACGCTCGGCCGCGCTGACCAGTTCGGAGAGGCGCTCTACGTCGTCCACCAGGCTCCTGGCCGCGCGCCTCAGCCAGCCCGGGGCTTTGAGCGGCCTGCGGGGCTTCACGAAGCGCGAGAGGGCCGGCTTCTCCCCGCAGGACTCGAAATACCCGGCGATGAGCTGGCGGGAGGCTGCCTGGTACTCGTTGGTGATGCTCACCGGCCCGAACAGGCGGCGGTAGCGGGGCTCGCGGGCCACCACCGTGCCGATGCCCTTCCAGAGCAGCAGCAGGGCGTTGTAGCTCTTCTGGTACTCGGCCCTCACGAAGGAGCGGCCCATCTCCAGCGCGGGGCCGAGCTCGTGGAGGAAGCGCGGCTTGAGCCTGAACAGCGTGCCCACATAGAGTCCGCCGGGGCCGCGCTCCGCCAGAATCTCGTCGGTGCGGCCCAGGCGGTACGCGCCCACCACCTCGCGCTCCTTGGCGTTCCAGATGAACACGTGGGAATAGAACCTGTCGAACCCGTCCAGATCGCAGGAGGAGCCGGTGCCCTCGCCCACCTTGCGGAAGGTGGCTTCGCGCAGCCGCCCGATCTCCCTGAGCACCAGGGGGATGTCCCTGGAGCGGGACTCGTACACCCGGAAGCCGCCGCTCTCCAGGAGCAGGGCCGCCTCGGGCAGGCGCTCCACCTCGGCGGCCATGAGCGAGGGGGCCAGCGGGGCGATGAGGGCCTCCTGGCGGCTGAGGGAACGCACGGGGAAGCTCCTGAAGGGGCTCTTGCGGGCCTTGCCGCCGCCCAGCATCTCGGTGTGCAGGCGCAGGTAGCCGGCGGCCTGCTGGTCGGAGAGGCCCTCCAGGCGCGCGGGCGCTATGGGCTGGCCCACGCGCGCCTCCACTGTTGTGCGGGCCTTGTTCACGAACTCGCGGGGCAGGAGCATGGTGCGCAGCCTGGGGTGCACCAGCCCGGCCAGGTGGAACATGGCCCCGTTGGCCCCGGCGAAGTGCACCGGCACCACCGTGGCCCCGCAGGCCTTGATGATCCTGGCGATGGAGGGGCTCCAGCTGGGTTCGGCCACCCTGCCCTCGCGCACGTTGAAGTGGGCCACCTCGCCAGCGGGGAACACGCCCAGGGCTGCGCCGTCGCGCAGCCAGGCGATGCTCTCGCGCAGGGGGGCGATGTTGCGCCCCAGGGAGCGCTCCGTGCCGAAGGGGTCCACCAGGATGAACAGCTCGCGCAGCTCCCGGATGCGGCCCAGCAGGTGGTTGGCCATGATCTTGGCGTCGGGGCGCACGCGGTTGAGCATCTCGGCCAGGAAGATGCCCTCCAGCCCGCCGAAGGGATGGTTGGCCACTACGACGACGGGGCCGGTGGCGGGGATGCGGGCCAATTCCTCGCTTAAGACATTGCACTTGAAGCCGAAGGCGTCGACGAGGCCGCGCAGGAAGTCCATGCCCGTGGCCTGCTCGGGTATGCGCCTGTAGCTGCGGGAGAGCTGCTCCAGGCCCAGGGCCTTGGCGATGGGTTTGCCCGCCAGGCGCAGCACTGTGCGCGCCAGGGGATGGCGGACGTTGTTTTCGAGCCGGAAGACGTCGCGGCGGGTCTGGTCGGATCGTGGATGCATGGCTGCCTCCGGTAGGTGAAGTACCGATAGGCAGTGCTAACGAGTGCGTGTTTCGGGGGTGTGGTGCTTGCGTGACCGTTCGCGCCCGTCAGGTTGCGAACATGTTTCAGGGGGGCCGGGGGTTCAGCCGCCGAAGCGTTCGATCTTCTGCTTGTAGGCCCGCACGCCCTCGGCGATGCCCTGGGCCAGGCCGTCGAGGTATTTCTCGTCGCGCAGGCGGGTGGCCTCGGCCGGGTTGGTGATGTAGCCCACCTCCACCAGGATGGCGGGCATTTTGGCCCCCAGCAGCACGTAGAACGGGGCCTCGTGCAGCCCCCTGTCCCGCGTGGAGCCGGCTCGCTTGACCTGGTTCAGGGCTGAGGCGTGGGCAGCGCGGGCGAAATCGCGCGACTCCGAGAGCTTGGAGGCGTGCATGAGCTCGTCCAGGATCTTCTGCATGTCCGAGATGCGCCCGGGGTCCACGGAGTTCTCCCGCGCGGCCACTCGCACCTCGTCCGGGGTGGAGGC